>JAFDIX010000423.1 GCA_019307805.1 Deltaproteobacteria bacterium
ATAAATTATAATTGTCCGGGAGAATCTAAACGTCGTTTGGAGATTTGTAGGATCAGATGCTGGCTTTCAAAGGTAATTTATTCCTTTAGGTTTTCCCCTTTGAGCTTTTCCCGTTTTTCTAGCCTTCAGTCTTCAGCCTTCCACCTTTGACCTATCCAACTAATCCAGTGCCTCTGCGAGTTCTTTTCCTGTCTGAAAGGCCTCATCCAGGTATTCGGGATATTTTTCTATATCCCCTTCAAAGTCCAGGCCACGATAGAGGAGTGAACGCCACAGTGCCGTATCAATGGCATCAAAGAAGTATCGCACGGTCAGAAGGGTCCCGTCAAAGAGCCTTTTCCCCCTGGTCGCTCCCACTGATATGAACAGCCCCTTGCGCGTGGAACCCTTTTGTATGTGCGCTGACAGTATAGAAAAAGATGGGTGATGCCAGAATGAGACCCTGGCATTCCACAATCTGATCATAGACGGCCTGAAAATCATCCTTGATGGCACAGCGGCCTGTTTTCAGGCACCCGTATATTTCGAGACAGGGGGACATCTTCAGGTCACGAAGTACCACCTCGTCCACCTGTGCGCCCGCGTCCCGCGCCCCTTCCACCGCCTTCTGAAGGAGAAGGGACGTATTGCCCTTCCGACGGGGACTGCCATATATAGCGAGGATATTCGTCATATCTAAATAACACCTTTTATTTACTGTACCGTTAGAACAGTAAGGCTATTTGAACACAAAAAAAAACGCCCGGTCAACATAATGGTTGCCCGGACGTTTTTTTTATGGAGAGGCAGATCCTCTATACTGCTTCCGGTGTCGCCTCTATTCGCTTTCCGTAGACCTTATTCAAGACTGCAAGGCTCTCGATGATCATCCAGATCTCGAGGATAAATGTACACAGACCAATGGAAAAGAGCAGCCATTTACTACCGCTGTAGAAGTTGCTGAGATTGATCAGCATGGCCCAGCCGGTCATGATGATCATGAAGATCATTGGGATCAGCGTGTAGGAGATGGGGATCTTTTTCCGGGCGAGATAGATGGTGATCACCAGGAGGGCAAGCCCGGCCAAAAGCTGGTTCGTAGCGCCGAAGAGCGGCCAGAGTGTCAGGGCACCTACGCCGCTGCTCTTTGAGAAGGCCAGGATGAATGCAGTAACCACGGCAATAAGCGTCGCCGGGTGTTTCTTGGCGGCTGCCGGGATCCCGATGGCCGTGGTAAGCTCGCTCACGATATATCGCTGCAAGCGTGTGGCCGTATCGAGGGTGGTTGCGGCAAAGGAGGCCACGAACACGCCCATAAGGGTGATCGTTATTTTGGCCGGTAGCCCCAGGGTTTCGATCATATTTGCCGAACCCACAATGAATGCACTGAGCCTGTTTCCAAGGCCGGTGCCACCAACCCAGCTGCCATAGTGCTGGGTAAAGGCCGCCACACCCGTAAAGGTTTCTCCGCCCTTGGCAAAACCCAGCGCGATACCGGCGCCGCAGGCAACGATGACGAAAGTGGCAAGCATCCCCTCAAGGAGCATGCCTCCATAGCCGATGCTCAGCGAGTTGGTTTCAGTATCACACTGTTTGGAAGAGGTCCCGGACGAGACCAGGGAGTGGAAACCCGAGATGGCCCCGCAGGCAATCACCACGAAGATCATGGGCAACATGGGGGGCGCCCCTTCTGGAGAAAAATTGGCAGCCGGCGCCACCATGGTGGGATGGGCCACAATAACGCCCAACATGAGCAGGCCAAGGGCAACGAAAAGCTGATGGGAATTGATGTAATCCCTGGGCTGCAACAGGGTCTGTACCGGTAGGGTGGAGGCAATATAGGCGTAGACCAATAGGACAACCACCCACCAGGCGATGTCGTTCAGACCGAGCATGGCCGGCATCTTGATGGGGACATAGGCGCCGATAACCACCGTGATGTACATGAGGACGACGGCGATAATGCTCATGGGCAGGTGGGCAGCGCCTTTTTTATAGATCATATGTCCCAGCCAGAGAGCAATGGGGATCTCCATGAAAACGGGAAGGACCGCTCCTGGATAGATTTTAAATACCACGGCAATGACCACCCCGAAGATGGCCACCACAATCCAGAGTTCAAAAAAGATAATGAGAAGAAACAGGATCCGGACCCGTTTATTGACAATGTCCGACGCCAGGTCTCCGATGGATCGGCCCTGATTTCGAAGGGAAACGACCATGGCTCCGAAGTCATGAACCGCACCCATAAAAATGGAACCGACGAGGATCCAGATCATGGCCGGGACCCAGCCCCAGATGATCGCCACGGCGGGTCCGACGATAGGCCCTGTGCCTGCTATGGAGGTGAAATGGTGTCCGAAGAGGATCGGTTTTTTGGTGGGGACAAAATCCACATCATCCCGAAGTTCCGTGCTTGGGCACACGGCATCGGGGTTAAGTTTGAAGATTTTGCGACCTAGAAACTTCCCATAGGTATGGTAGGCCACCAGGTATAAAACAGCGGCAATTACTGCTATAAGCAATGAATTCATGACATACCCCTTTCCGACATTTTGAAACTACTCTTTCGTCGTAATGATTGTGAGGATCTTCCGATTTCCGATGCCGTTTCTTTTCCCTTCACCTCCTCTCTTTTTCGGCTTTATTTACGTCGTTCCAATTTTTTATCCGGGAAAGCGTTTTCCTCTATTTTTTATCGAAATTGGGATCTGTCGGAAAAAATGTCAAATAAACGCAGGAGATTTAACATTTTTTTGTTTAAATGTCAAATTTTAAGTTTAGTCAGAATCGTTTAGCTTAGTATGATTCATATTAGCTTAGTATGATTCGTATTAGCTTTCTATCTAACCGGGGTTTTGGAAGTAAAACCGGCGATTGAAATAAATAGGGGTATAAGGTTGACCACTGAGACAAACATGCGTATATTTTGACATAATACGTCTTTGTGGCGGTAGTTCCAGGAAGTGAAAGCGAGGTGCCCTGTAAAATGAAAATTTCTATAACCTCCTCAGCAAAGAAATTTATGGAAGAAAGAGGCATCCAGGATGTGACCTTTAAGTTAAAGGTATTGGAGGCCTCAGGATGCTGTCTTGGCATTGTCAAGGAAATAGAGCCCTTTTATCAGCCGACTGAAGACGCAACCGGATATCGCTATTACCAGGCGGATGGGAATCATTTTTTTGTTTCCAGGGAGATCAGAATCCTGGGCCCGTTGAGTGTTACCACGGAAGGGTTCTGGAGTATGAAGCGCCTGGCCCTGGAGGGGGCGACAATTCCCCTGTGAGGGCTCTGCATCCTCCCTGTTTTTCCGGTAGTGCACATTGACCATCTTCGGGACAAATCTTGATGACCCTCATTTCAAACAAAACAAAGAAAGGGTGAACACATGAATGTCGTCTTAATTGTGATTGCCATTGTCTGGATTGCGGTTGGAGCACTCTTCATCATCCATACCCGGAAGACTCGCGAGTACTATGAAAAACTTCTCTGTAAAAGGAATCCCAAGCTGCTCGCCATATTGCCCCTTGCCTTTGGTATCCTGTTCGTAGTGGCTGCCTTTTTTTACAAAGAGATGTTCTGGCTTGTCTTCATTCTGGGTGTGATCGGTATTCTCAAGGGCGCCTATCTCATTTTGGGTCCCGCGGATCAGATCAACAGGGTCATGGAGTGGTGGTGCAAGGAGGCGGGTGATGGGACCATCCGGCTTTTTGGATTGATCATCTTTATTCTCGGATGTGCCATTTTTTCATACCTGATGTGATGTGACCTATGAACGAAAAACGAGCCAAACGGAAACTCAGCGCAATCTTCAGTGCGGATGTGAAGGGCTACAGCCGTCTCATGGGGGATGACGAGCTTGCCACGGTAGAAACATTGAAGGAATACCGGGAACTCATGGGCACGCTCATTCGGCAGTTCCATGGTCGCGTGGTCGACTCCCCAGGGGACAATCTGATGGCCGAGTTCGGCAGCGCGGTGGATGCCGTGGATTGCGCTGTGAAAGTCCAGGAGGGGCTCAAACCCAGGAACTCTGAGCTGCCGGAAAACCGCAGGATGGAATTCAGGATCGGTGTCAATCTGGGGGATGTGATAGCGGACGGCGACAGGATCTATGGTGACGGGGTCAACATCGC
>JAFDIX010000424.1 GCA_019307805.1 Deltaproteobacteria bacterium
CCCGTTCTCCATCACCGCATCCATGATCTCCTGGTCACAGGTGGCCACCACGACCTCATCAATTCCTTCGGCAAGCAGTGCGCGCCGCCGCACATGCTCAATCATGGGGAGGCCGAGGATTCCGGCGAGTGGCTTTCCCGGAAACCGGGAGGACGCCATGCGGGCCGGTATCACAACGATTGTCTTTTTCTTCATTGATCCTTCCCCTGTGAGAGACCCCTATGCCGTGCCGGGGATAATTGGATTCACATTATTTAAGTTATTTCCGGGACATGATACTAGGAGATCCAGCTCTATCGGAGGCTGATGGAAAATCTCCATATGCAAGGCATCCGAAACCGGGGACCCGCCCGCAGGGTGGGGAGTCCAAGTGCAGTGCGGACAAATCCCGAGGAATGAGGCGTACAATAAGTACGCCGCAGTGACGAGGGATGAGGATAACACAGCAGATGGGGGTTTTCCGACAGCCTCCTAGCCGATGATGTTACGCACGGCATCCTTGACCCCGGGAGGCGCGCTTCGGCCAATGGCACGGCTGTATTTGTTATTTACCATAAGGTTCAAAGCCCTCTTCACGTTACGACCCTGTCCTTTGAAATAGATATCATTTACCTTGAATTTGACCTTTGCCTCAAAATCCTTGAGTTCTTTCTTTGAAAGTCGGCACAGGACCGGCTCAGGATCGCCCACCCCCTTCATGTCCAAAATGTAGTCCCTCATATCCGGGATTATTTTTCTTTGCACCAGGCTTTCATATAGCTGGGTGCCCGGGTAGGCAGTGGCAAAGGAGCAGGAGATATTCTGCATGGAGAGATTGTTCTCTTGGGCCACACCCATCAGGAAATCAAATGTCTCGGCCAGGGTCTCCCGGGTTTCCCCGGGCATCCCCAGGACAATGTTGATGTGCACAAAAATCCCGGCCCTGGTGGTTACCTCAACCGCCCGCCGGTTATCCTCAACCGTGGCCATTTTTTGCATTTCATCCAAGATGGTCTGGCTGCCGCTTTCAATGCCGTAGCTTACCCTGAAGAAGTTTGCACCGGCCATTTTTCTTGCCATCTCTTGAGTGATAATATTTGCCTTGCCCCCGGATGTAAAAATCTTTATGCCCAGGGATGCCTTCCGGAGGGCATCGCACAGTTCCATAAACCATTTGGGATTTCCCATCACCAGATCATCCCAGGTGACCACCACGGTGACGCCGAATTCCCGTTTCAGATAGGAAAGGTAATCGATAATATACTCAATGGAATGTCTTCGATGCTTTCTGTTGAAGTGAAAGCAGAAGAGGCAGTTATAGATGCACCCGCGGGTGAAAATGACCGGGAAGACCCTCTCCTCCGGGCCGAGCCTTTTGTTGGCTGGAAGGGTCCGGTTGACCCACCGCTTTTCGATGTCCATGTAGTAATCATAATCGATGTCCCTGATGTATGGTGCGGCGATGTAATCCAGATCTTTCGGGAGGTCCGGACGGTTTCCCTCCCAGCCCCCATTGCCTCTCCAATGCAAGCCCGGGATCTTCTTGAGATCGGCGGGGCGCGTAAGACTTTCCATTACCTGGACAATAGTTCTTTCGCCATCCGCCTCACACAGGTAGTCTACCTCGGTGTTCTCATACCAAAGATCCTTCAAAGGGAGTCCCAGGGAGCCTCCTACGACAATAGGGGTCTTTTGCCTGCGCTTCACCTCCCTGGCCAATCTTTCACCGAATTCATAGGATGGACACACACCCCCGATCCCAATGAGCCGGGCATCCCATTCCAGAATATCGGCAATGGCCCTTTCCTCAACACGTCTTTTCCTGTCAATCTGTTTTTCATAGTTCTTGTCAACGCCCGCTGCTTTGGCATAAATCTCGTGGACATTGACCATCTCTGCCTTGTAACCTGCTTCCGCGAGGGCCTGCTTGAGATACATCAGGTGCAGGGGAGGGGTACAATAGGCGTCCACCCCCACCCTCGTGGGATTGACGAGTAGCACATCCGTTTTTTTGTCTGTCATCTACGGCCCTCCTCATCTTGAGGATTCCGTGAGCCCTCAGATTCGCCCTTGTTACGATCCCTATGGTCCGTTGCCATAACAACCAAACGATGCAAATGGATGCCATCATACAAATGGACAAAAGGGATCTTGACCCCGGAAATAACGGCTTCATTTCCAGAGCGTCCGACCGCCATAAAATATTGATGCCAGGGGCAGGGACCGTTGATCACGTATTGATCTTCGGGCTTCCAGGGGTAGTGTGTGAATTCAGACACTTCTCCCCCCGGCATTGTTTTCCTCTCACGATTACAGCAGTAGAACAGATTCTTGGTTCGCAACCTTTTCCGCAGAAAGGCAAAATATCTTTCCACAATGGTTGGGGCCATTTCCTGCATGGATGCGATATTCACAGCAATATCAAATGTGAATCCCTTCAGGGCTTCCAACTGTTCAGCCGGGCAATAGACGAAATCCGCCTGGCTTCTTTCATCGATCTTCTCTGGGAGCATATGCACAGATTGGGGAAATGCCATTTGACAGTTGTAGGATTGCAGTAACAGTGTCTTTCCCAGGTCGATTAAAACAACAGTGGAATGTGGAAAGCGCAATTTAAAGAGCGCCGAGAGAAATCCATAGCCGTCGCCGATCATAAGTATATTCAGACCGCCTTTTATGACACCGCCCCGACCCAGGTTTCTCTCAATGATTGCCAGGGTACAGATCTGCCTGAATGCATCAAAGGTGAAGTGCAGTCCCATTTTTCTGCAAAGCCCGGTGCCCTCTCTTCTCAGCTGTAATAGGAACCTCCTGTCGGGCAGCCGGATGATGTGCAAAAAAATGCAGAGATAGTCCAAAAGCCGTTGAAAGGCCCCCTTCCACCCCTTGGGCCACTTCATGGTACCGATCCCCGCACCTACCACCTCGAGCAGATTGCCCGCTGAATCCATATCAATATCGAAAAGCCCGCCATAAAGCCTCCAATGGGAGGAGACAACACTTTCCTCTTCTCTGTTCAGGGCATTGCGGAAATATTTATCCGCAAGGAGGTGAAGCAAATCTCTATTTGGAAGTGGGGGTGACATTCTACTCTGGGACCGAGATGGAAGGCAGGCTCCCACCGGAGGCCCTTTCCTATTGGGGTAAGACACCGCAGTCCACATTAATGCACTGCCCTGTAATGGCAGATGCACCGGAAGAGTCCAGAAACAGGCAGACCTGGGCGATTTCCTCGCCGGTCGGAAGCCGCTGCAATGCCGCATTGGCAGCTGTGAAATCCTGAAGATAACGCTCTACATTGTCTCCCTGTGCCGGAGCATCCTTTTCTTTCAACGCCTCAAGCAACCCCTCAGTCTGCACATACACGGGACACACGGCATTGACACGAATACCTCTGGGGCCCAGTTCCTTGGACAGGGCCTGGGTGATGCCGTTCACACCGAACTTGGAAGCACAGTATACGGAGTTGTTGGCACTTCCCCTTTTGCCTGCCAGGCTGGAGATGTTGATAATGCTCCCACCGGGTTGAAGGTTCTCTGCAGCCGCCTGGCTGCCAAAAAAAGTCCCGCGCAGATTAATTTCGATGAGCCTGTTCCAAAAAGTCTCATCAATTTCTTCTATTGGTTTCCACAAGGATACACCGGCATTGTTGATCATCACATCCAACCGTCCCGTCCAGTCCAGGGCATGCCCCACCAAAGCGTGCAACTGCCGGGGTTCCCTGACATCCGTGGGATGGAACAGGGAGCGCTCGCCCAGTTCCGCAGCCAGTCCGCTGTCATTTCGAGATCCTATCACCACATGATAGCCATGGGCGTGGAAAGCCCGGGAAATGGCAGCCCCGATGCCCTTCCCCCCACCGGTAATAACAACCGTTCTCTCTTCCACCCTTTCGCCCCCTGTTTGAATTTGA
>JAFDIX010000425.1 GCA_019307805.1 Deltaproteobacteria bacterium
TGATTGCATTGAGGCCTGTGCCCAGGCCAAAGCAGGCAGCACAGACCCGGGACATTCCCGGATCAGGGTGGCCAAGGACCCCGATGATGAATATTACGGTGTGGCCCTTTGCCGACAGTGCGGGGACCCGGATTGCGTGAAGAATTGTCCGTCAGGGGCCCTGAGCAAAGATCCGGAGACCGGGGTCGTGCAATGGGATGAGCAGAAGTGTGTCAATTGTCTCCTTTGCACCCTGACCTGTTCCTATGCGGGGATCACCTCCAACGGGCTCACCGGTCAGGTGATGAAGTGTGATATGTGTGACGGCGAAGTGCCCTGTGTAAAGAGCTGCAAGGAGGGGGCCCTTGAACTCACGGGGAGCGCTGATATCTTTAACCGGTGGGGGGACCTGGAGGACCTTTTTGTGCCGGGGCTTTCCGCCTGCCTGGGGTGTAATTCCGAGCTGCTCATTCGCCATACCCTGCGCCGGGTGGGGCCAAACACCGTACTGGCGACACCACCGGGGTGTATCCCCGGGGTCGGCACGGTGGGTGTAAACGCCATATTCGGATCAAAGGTCCCGGTGTTCCATCCCCTGCTGACCAACACGGCGGCCATGCTGGCGGGTGTGAAACGTTATTACAACAGGATTGGTCGTGATGTGACCATGCTGGCCCTTGCCGGAGACGGTGGCACGGCAGATGTGGGCTTCCAGTCCCTGTCCGGTGCGGCCGAGCGGGGCGAGCAGATGATTTACGTCTGTGTGGACAATGAAGGGTACATGAACACCGGGGTCCAGCGTTCCAGTACCACCCCCTTTGGCGCCTGGACGACCACCACCCCGGTGGGAAAGACATTGCGGGGAAAGTCAAGGGATGCCAAACCACTTCCCCTCATCATGGTGATGCACAACTGCGAGTATGTGGCCACCGCCTCCATGGCCCATATGGAGGATTACTATGCCAAGCTGGACAAGGCTATCGAGGCTTCCAAAAAGGGTCTGGCCTATCTTCATGTGTTTTCTCCCTGCCCCACGGGATGGCGCGTTCAGCCAAGCATGCTCATCGAGGTGGCCCGCAAGGCGGTGCAGACCAATATGGTCCCCCTCTGGGAGTACGAGAAAGAGGAAGGACGTATCCGGCTTACCCATCCCGTGGAGAATCCTTTGCCGGTCCAGGCATATCTCTCCCTGATCGGAAAGTACCGCCACCTCAATGACGAAGAGATTGGGCACATTCAAAAACACACTGATGATAATATTGAAAGGCTGAAAAAGTTTGGGCCCGATGATGTCACGGGCCTGGGGCAGAATGCGGCATAAAGGGAGTACAAAGATCTTCATAAAATCTAATAAAGGTTAGGAGAAGGGTTCTTTTTAGAAATGGCCGATTTCCGCAATCTGCGCTGTCTCCTTTCCCCGCCAAAATAATAATCCTTATCATTTCAGGGAATTGCATGATTCTCCAATATTGATGATGCCAAGGTCAATTAGGATATTGTTTTTGTCCATTCCTTGTGTTATTTACTGAAAATTTGGTTCGATACCGATTCTGGAGAAGGAGTAAATAATGGACATCAAAGTGAACCCTACCAGGGAATTAAAGGCAAAACCGGAGGATGAATCCAATCTGGGTTTTGGTGAAATCGTCACAGACCACATGTTCCAGATGGATTATGAAGCAGGAAAGGGTTGGATCAACCCAAGAATAGTGCCCTATGGCAACCTGAGCATCGATCCTGCAGCCATGGCCCTCCACTATGGGCAGGAAATTTTCGAGGGACTCAAGGCCTATCGCGGAACCGACAGCGCAATCTATCTGTTTCGTCCCGAAGAAAACTACAAGCGATTCAACCGTTCTGCCACGAGGCTCTGTATGCCCGAGGTGGACGTTGACCAGGTCATGGAGGCAACGAAACAGCTTATCCTTCTGGATCAGGACTGGGTCCCGACGACCCAGGGAACGTCCCTCTATATCAGGCCCACCATGATTGCCACGGAGCCGCACCTGGGTGTCAGACCGGCCGATGAGTATCTCCTGTTTATCATCATCGGTCCGGTGGGGGCTTATTATAAAGAGGGGCTGAATCCCGTTAAGATATACGTGGAAGACAATTACGTTCGTGCATCCATCGGGGGAACAGGGGAAAGCAAGGCGGCAGGCAATTACGCTTCCAGCCTGCTGGCTGCCGAGGAGGCCAAAAAGAAGGGTTTTACACAGGTCCTCTGGCTGGATGCGGCTGAGCGGAAGTATGTGGAAGAGGTGGGGACCATGAACATGTTTTTCGTCATCGACGGCGAGGTCATCGGTGCGCCCCTGACCGGAAGTATTCTCCCCGGTATTACCAGGGATTCCGTGATCCGTATTGTGAAGAATTGGGGAATCACGATGTCGGAGAGGTCTCTTACCATCGATGAAGTGATTGAAGCGGCCAGGGACGGCAGGCTCCAGGAGGCCTTTGGTACCGGAACCGCAGCCGTTATTTCCCCAGTGGGCCAAATTACCTATAAGGGGGAAGATCATGTCGTGGCCGGGGGGAAGATGGGGGAACTATCCCAACGGCTCTATGACGAAATTGTGGGTATCCAGTATGGGGAAAAAGAAGATCCCTACGGATGGCGCATAAAAATAAATTAATGGGAAAGGCGATACAATGATTCCGACGATCGAATGGAAAGGCAACCAGGTTCGAATGGTGGACCAGCGGAAACTCCCGGGCCGCATTGCATGGTATGTCTGCCGCGACTATGGAGATGTCATCAAGGGCATAGAGATAATGGTCATCAGGGGAGCCCCCGCCATCGGTGTGGCTGCGGCCATGGGAATGGCCCTGGGGGCGAATTCCATAAAGGCGGGAACCTATGGGGCCTTTCGAGGTCGTTTCAGAAAAATAGCCGACAGGATGATTACGGCACGGCCAACAGCGGTCAACCTGAAATGGGCTGTAGAGCGGATGTCCCGGCTGGTGGAAACAATGGCAGACCATTCTGTTGCTGAGATAAAGGCCGCACTCAGAAAGGAGTCTGAGGAGATCCTCGCAGAAGACATCGCCATAAACCGGAAGATGGGGAAAAATGGCCAGAAACTCATCCCCAAGGGGGCCACCATCCTGACCCATTGCAATGCGGGGTCCCTGGCAACCGGAGGATACGGCACCGCCCTTGGGGTAATCAGGGCCGCCCATGAGGCCGGAAAAAAGGTGCAGGTGATCGCGGACGAGACCAGACCATGGCTTCAGGGACTCAGGTTGACTTCTTTTGAACTCATGCAGGACAAAATTCCCGTCACCGTGATCGCAGACAATGCCGCCGGATCCTTGATGCGGAGCAAAAAAATTGATCTGGTCGTTACCGGTGCAGACAGGATCGCCGCCAACGGTGATGTGGCCAACAAGATAGGTACCTACCAGGTGGCTGTTTTGGCCAAGGAAAACAAAATTCCTTTTTACGTGGCTGCGCCCATCTCCACCATAGACATGGACACCCCATCGGGAGAACTCATCCCGGTAGAACAAAGGAATGCACGGGAGGTGAGTCACTGGGAAAGCCGTAACATGGGGCCAAAGGGGGTCCAGGCTATCAACCCCGCATTTGACATCACACCCGGCAGATATGTCACGGCGATCATCACCGAGAAGGGGATTATTCGTTCTCCCTATAAGCGGGAGATTAAGAAGACCGTAAAAAAATAAAAGGGCGGCGGAAAACCCCCATCTGCTGTGTTATCCTCATCCCTCGTCACTGCAGCGTACCAAAATGTACGCCTCGTTCCTCGGGATGCAGGATGCCTTGCATCTGGAGATTGTCCACCACCCTTTAATCCAAGTGGCCCCCGGGCTGTATAATCTGCTTTATTTGCAAACAGGAATTCGGTTGACTGATTAACAGGGTTTCTGATCTCGTCTTTGTTGTTT
>JAFDIX010000426.1 GCA_019307805.1 Deltaproteobacteria bacterium
AAGCAGGAAAGACGTGGAAGTTGCAGAGGCCTTCATCAGCGGAAACCGGGGACCCACCTGAAGGGTGGGGAGTCCAAGTGAAGCGCGGACAAAAATGGGTCCCGGCTAGCCTGACTTCTTATCCTTTAACATCTCAATGAATGCCTCCAGCCGGAATGCGGTGCGCCCATCGATCTTCCCGGGTCGATCCCCCTCAAGGGTGAGTATGGGCAGAGGAAGGCTTTCCCGGAGAATGATGTCGTAGATCTGTCTGAAACAGAAGGTCTGGGTATAGTGAATGAGGCCGTCCAGAGACCTCGTCCGAATAGCCTCCCTGATATCCTCCAACCTCCCCCCAATGTCATAGGGGTATGTGTATTTCAGGTAGACATTCACGATGTCGTCATCACGGTAAGGCATGCTGAACTGTCGCTGCGTTTCGTTAAAGACGACGCGTCCCCCGAAGTTCTCCACGGTCTCATAGAGTTCCCCAAGTATGGGAGGCACGCCCAGATACCCCAATCGAATTTCTTCCCCCCTGGGTTCTCTCTGCCTTGCCTCATCCAAAAATGCGTCGAGATTCCCCTCAAAGACATCAGGGTCTGAATTGAAATCGGAGCTGCTGACCAGATAGAAGTGGTTTTCCCAGCCGCTTATCACATCCTCCCTATAGGTCAGTCTATCCAGTTCCTGCAGTTTTCCCCTGATTCGATCCAGTTTGGACTTTGCCTGATAGACATCATCCCACGTGGCCGATAGGGAACGTCTCAATCCATCAATCTGAAGCTCCAGAAATTTTCTATCTCTATCCAGTGGGTAGTGAAAGGGGATGACGCGCACACCTCTTCGCTCAAGGACCTCGGCAAGGGCCACGGTATGGCTGCAATCCCCACCAAACACGGCGACGATGGTTTTCACATGATGGCTGAGTGTCACTGCATAGATTCCCTTGATCCAGGCACAGATATTATGTGAGAATCCCGCGCTTTCCGCCCCTCTTACAAGCTGCTCCGGAACATCGGCGCTGATGAAGATGTTATTGAGATCCACAGGCGTGAGGCCTGCGGCAAAAATGACCTCCACCGGAATGGTTGAGGTGAGGCCTACAAAGGATGGGTTCTTCAGTGAACGGGCCACAGCGGTTCAGGCCTCCACGGAATGAAATTTCATGGCGGGGAGTTCAAGACAGGTCAGGCGGTTGCCGTACACGGCCCCGGTATCCAGACCAATTTTATTTTCCATGATCAGGGGATCGTAAAAGGGGGTGTGCCCGAATATAACCTTTTTACCAAAATCATGAGATGAATATATAAAAGACTCACGGATCCAGACGAGATCCTGCAGGGTCTGCTCTTCAATGCTGACCTCCGGTCTGAATCCCGCATGAACCACATAATAGTCATCCAGCTCAATCAAGGGCTGCAGGTCCTTCAGGAAGGTGTAGTGGTCCGGTGGAATCTTATCTGCCCGGTCCGGACTGTCATCCATGTGATAACTCTCCATGGTGCTGATCCCGCCGTTCAAAATAAAATTGGCTGGATCCGCCCCTTCCAGAAATTCCAGAAAGAGGTCTTCGTGGTTCCCCATGAGGCACTGCACAAAGCGCCCTTCCCCGGAAATTTCCAAAATGAGATCCACCACCCCCTTTGGATCCTCTCCCCGATCGATATAGTCTCCCAAAAATATCAGGCCGTCACGATCCGGGTGCCAGTCGAGCCTATCCATGAGCCTTTTCAACATCTCAAGACAGCCGTGTATATCCCCGATTATGAAATTTCTTTCCAAATCCATCACAATTAAAAAAACAGTCTCATTCGATCCCTGGAATCAAGTCGTCTCAGTCCCGTCCTTTTGGCAGCGTCCATGGCGCTGCTGAATTCCCGGGATGTCAACCGACGATTAATGAACTCATCTTCATCGCCTCCCCCGCAGGGCCTGTACTGGTCCATGACGTTGACATAGGTGTCAGGGGATATCTCATTGGCGATAAAATCCATGATTTCTTCCGTTCCCGCTATGTTATGAGGCATGACCAGGTGCCTTATAAGCAACCCCTTTTCAGCAACCCCCTGATCATTCAAAGTCAGGTCTCCAACCTGCCTGTGCATTTCCTTGAGTGCCTCTATGCCCACCTCCCGGTAATCCAGTGCCCCGCAGTATCGTTCCGCCCACCTTCCGTCCCAGAACTTGAAATCCGGCATATAGATATCAAAAACACCTTCCAGTATCTCCAGGGTCTCCCTTTTATCATAGCCGCTGGAGTTATAGACCAGGGGAACACGCAGGCCCAGACCGATAGCAGAGGGTAATGCCTCCAGAATCTGAGGTACCACATGGGTAGGGGTCACAAAATTAATATTATGGCAGCCCCCTTCCGCAAGATGAATCATCATGGCAGCGGTATGCGCCGGCTCCACATCCTGACCTTCGTTTTCATGACTGATGTCATAATTTTGGCAAAAATTACAGAGGAGATTACAGGAACTCAGAAAGATAGTCCCTGACCCGTATTTTCCCACCAAGGGGGCCTCTTCTCCAAAATGGGCGCTGTAACTTGCGACCCGCGCCCTTCTCCCGATACCACAGAATCCTCGTTCATCCTCAAGCCTGTTCACGCCACACTCTCTGGGGCACAGCCGACAGGATTCAAGGAGGCCGAGGGCGGTCTCGATCCTCTTTTCAAGCTCCCCTTCCCTGTGGAGTTTCAGATAGGAGGGTTCCATCCTTAATTTCCATTTCTAAAATATGATCCCCCTGAGGCCGAGGGCCTTACCAGGGGGATGGAGTTCAAGGGAAGTGGTTTCCCAAAGGTGTAAGCTTAGTCCCGCGCCGAACCGAAAATTCTGAGCAACATCAGAAAAAGGTTTATAAAATCAAGATACAGAGAAAGGGCGCCGAGGATTGCTCCCTTTCTAACGACCTGGCCGTCGAGGCCGTCCGGTTGTGTCAGCGCCATGTTTTTGATTTTCTGGGTATCATAGGCTGTCAGGCCTACAAATATGAATACACCAAGATAGGTGACGGCCATTGTTACGACATCGCTTCTAATGAATATATTGACCACCGTGGCAATAATGATTCCAAAGAGACCCATCATAAGAAATCCGCCAAATGATGTCAGGTCTCGCTTGGTGGTCCAGCCGTATACGCTGCAGGCGATAAAGGTCCCGGCACAGATGAAAAAAGTGCGGCCGATGGATCCGATCTCATAGACAAGAAAGATAGAGGAGAGCGTCAACCCGTTGAGTGCCGCGAAAATCACAAAGAGGGCGGTTGCAGTCCCTGCACTCATCCTGTTGACCTTGCGCGCAATGGCAAAAACCAGGCCCAGTTCTGCCAGGATGAGCACGATAAAGACCATGCTATTGCCTAAAACGAGATTGCTTATGGCCTCATTGCCGGACACGTAATAGGCGAGAAAACCGGTAATGGCCAGGCCGATAGCCATCCAATTGTACACGCTTCTGATATAGTTATTTACGAAAACCCCCGTCTGTTCGCGTGAAAGGGATTGTGGCTCCATATGTCTGTCCTCCCCATAGTTAAAGTCTTTATTTCTGAAATTAAGGATAAGGCATATTCAATGACAATTCAACCCCATAAAAAGACGACTGTGCAGCCTACGAGAAGGCCCTGCCCTTTTCTCTATATGAAAAATGTGGTACTTAACCAAATATGACGGCTTCGTAAAAAGTCGGGAATCCCGTTAAAGCGTCATTCCGGCGCCCGTCCTCCGCAGTAGCTCTGCTACGGAGGATGGAAAGGCCGGAATCCAGTGATTTCAGTATGTTCTGGATGCCGGGCGAAGATCCCGTCTTCAACGGGGATCAAGTCCCCGCAGACAACTACGGGACAGGCCGGCATGACGAATTCGGACTTTTTACGATTTCATCAAATATAGAAACGCCGCCA
>JAFDIX010000427.1 GCA_019307805.1 Deltaproteobacteria bacterium
CGGTTTGAGGTAGTCATTTGTAAGGTAATTTTCAACTATCGCATATATCATCCGGAAGGTCATTGATTAAATACCCATTTGGGCCGGATATCTTTAGGGGACAGGGAGTTTCCCTCCGAGATGGTACTCCAGATCTGTATGGGCGTTGCGTAATTCCAACAGAGACCGCGTATGCTCCAGTTGGCTTACAAGCATACCCCTCTGGGCCTCTAGGAGGTAGAGTTGATTGAGCTGCATGGCACCCACCCATTTATCTGCATAAGCGAGTGCATTCCGGCGCAGGGGCAGGATACTGTGCTCAATCAATCGGATAGTGCTTTGCTGGAGCCGGATGCGCTCCAGATCATGGACGATTGGACGATTTCTTCCCTGACTTTTCTCAGAATGGCCTGTAATTGCTTTTCGGCCCGGCGAACCATGAATTCCGCCTTTGCGATTTGGGCCTGATTCTGGTCGTAAATGGGTATTTGAATGTCTATACCGGGGCCGAAGGCCGCATCACCGTCCACGTCCCTTTCATAGGAAGCCCCGATTACCACTTCCTTGAACACCATTACCTTTTCCAGTCCCAATTTGTGTTCTGCCTCTTTTGTTTTCAACCGGGCCATCTGAATATCAAGACGTTGATTTTTAGCCCAGTCCATTGCCTGGCCAATATGAGGGATGGATAGAGCAGGATTTTCCTGTACCAGGGAGATTTCAAAATTAATATCTTCCGCGCCGAGGCCTAATAGCCTGTGAAGATGGGATTTTGACAGGGCAAGTTCCATTTTGACACGCTGTAGAACAATCTCTGTCTCCTTAACCAGTACTTGGGTTTGATACACGTCCAGATCCTTCAGAAAACCAAAACTGCGACGCTTCTCCACCTGTTTTTGAATCTCTATGAATTTCCCAAGGAGGATTTCCGTCTCTGTGAGGGTTAGCCTTGAGTAATAGACTGAATCATATGCCTTCTTGGTTTCCCTGATGGTATCAAGAACCGTTTGCTCCACTTTTTTCATGGTGCGTTCCAGGCGTGCCGCAGCGACCTTTTTCCGAAAAGGTATTTGCCAGAGATCGGACAGGGGAAACAGACCGCCGTCCACCTCTATGTTGGTGCCGCTCCCGTGAAAGGGGAAACGGAAAAAGGCAGATATGGTGGGGTTGCGAAAAAGCCCGGCCTGGACAAGGTCTGATTTTGAGACTCCGATCTCTTCAAAGATGGCCTGAAGATCCCGGTTGTTGATCAATGCAATGCGGAGTGCCTCCTCACGGGTCAATCCTTCTCCCAGAAGTGCATCCACCTCCTGCTGAATTACGGCAACTTCCTTTTGGGACTGTTCCCAGAGGATCTCCCGGCCGGTGCGTTCCTGGACATCGCTCTTTAATTGTGCCCACTCCTCACTCGTTTCAACCGAGGCACAGCCCGCCGCCAGGATGATGATTCCGATGATGATTGATACTGTTTTCAATGCTTTCATCGCAAATCTCCTCTCACCAGGCCATGGGTTTTGTGATCCTTGTCCTTGGGAATCACGTGCAGGAAGGTGAACATGCCTCCATGGGGCATCAGACCCATGGGAATATCAGCGTGGGCGTTGATGATGTGATGGAGCTTATGACAGTGCATCCGCCACACCCCGGGATTGTTCGCAATAAACTCCACATCCCGGGTGGTACCTGGAGGCACGTTGATGGTATTGCCGGGCCACTGGGCTGTTTCCGGAATGGGACCCCCTTCCGTACCCACCACCTTCCAGGTGTGACCGTGAAGATGGATGGGATGGCTGCTCATGGTGAGATTGCCAAAGCGCAGGCGCACCCTGTCTCCTTCCTTAACGGTAATGACTTCGATATCCGGGGCCACTTTGGCATTAAAGGTGAACCAGTTGAAATCCATTGTGACCAGGTTGGGGCGATCGTTCCCGGGCTCAAAGGCAAAGGCCTGAAGCATGATGGCCACATCCTTTCGAATTTTGTGTCGATACCCTTTGGGATGGATCACAAGAAAACCTCCCAGTCCCATTCCATCCTGCTTCATCATGTTGAAACCGGTGTGGTACATATAGGTACCGACCTGGTGAAGGGTGAATTCGTAAACAAAGGTTTCTCCAGGTGGCACAGACTTCTGGGTCACCCCCCCGGCGCCATCCATGTGGTTGGGGACCTCCAGTCCGTGCCAGTGAATACTGGTCGGTTCCGGGAGTTCATTCTTCAGGACAATACGGATGCGATCTCCCACGGTTGCCTCCATTGTCGGACCGGGGACCTGCCCATTGTATCCCCAGAGCTTCACCTCTTTGGGAGCATTCATATGGTGCATTCCAAAAACCTCACGATAGGCCGGTTTGATGATGGAATCATCAGGCAGACGACCATCGGTCAGAAACCGTTTCACGGGCTGGGCAATCAGATGATAGACCTTTACCTTCCCATCCATGGTATATCCCAGTGGAGGCACATTAAGGGTGTGCACCGGGCCCATCCTTTTCCCCATCAATGGGGGGGGCGGAGAAATAGCTATTTTGAGGTCCCGCCAGGGAACCGGGGGATAGGGCATACTGCCATGCTTCATTGCAGTGTGGGGTGTTTCCATTTTCTTTTCGCTCATCTGTTCCTGGGCACTTTCCCCATGGCCCTTTGTGTGGGTTCCCGGGTGGGAGGATGGGTGCTGCCCCCAAGCCGGCCCAGAGGAACTCGCCAGGACGGAAAAGAAAAAAGACATAGCTAGAATGAATGCACAGTGTCTTGTTTTCATTTGAGACACCTCCAAAAAAGAAGAAGCCTAGAGAACCTCAAAAACGTTTCCGGAATCTTCTAAATTCTTTAAAGAGACCTTACCGAGTGCATTCAGGGCAAAATCGGATTCAGTGCGTCGCGCCGTCTCTTCTCCAATGATGATCCGGCCATTACGGGCATACTGTGACAATCTTGCTGCCCTGATGGTAACCTCACCGGAAGCAGTAAAGGTCCATCTTTCCCCTTCGCTTCCGCTCATTTTGATTGACCCCAAATAGGTTTCCCCTGAATTGATACCTATATTTACCTGAACCGGAAACAGGTTTGAGCCCTTGTTGTTTGACACCTTGAGACATTCCTCACGAATATCCAGGGCAGTCTGGACGGCATTCTTTGCGTGCTGATCCGGATCAGAATGAAGAAAAATAACCATCATACCGTCACCAGCCGTCTCGTTGATATCTCCCATGTTTCTGTGGATCAGGCTAAAGAAAGTGGAAAAGTAGGATTCGATGACACGATTGATTTTTTCCTGGGAATATTCTTGAAGGAGCAGGGTGAATCCTTCAATATCCAGGAAAAGGATGGTTGCATCTTCAATATGTTTACTGAGCAAACCCTTCTTGTCCGGTTCTTTTTCAATGATTTGTTTGGCGGTGTAAGGAACAAAATGTCCAAGGACCCTTTTGATTTTTTGGAGTTTTTCTAGTGATAGATGTGCCAGTTCATAACGCTGTACCACTCCCAAAAAAATGATAATCAATAATCCAAAAAGGAGAAAAGCGCCGCCGGTACCAACGGTCTGAATCAGCATGTCGTTGTAATGTTTATTGAAAACCGAAGTATCTATTCCCACAAGAAACCAGTTTGGTTTGGGCGGGACCTGCATCCGCCTCTGAAGTGTTCCGTGATGGGTTTCCGGTTCTCCATCTGACTTAAGATTTCGCTCTTTAAGCCTGTAAGCGACCAAGAACATATCTTTTGTCCTATGTAAAATTTCACCATCTCTTGTAGGGAGAAAAGAATCCCTATTCAAAAAATGAAATCCTATGGGAGGATCGCTCCGGGCAATGACCCGGCCATTCTGGTCCAGAAGTGCAAGATACCTGAGGGATTCGCTTTCCAAGGCAAGTGATATGAGATCATCGTAATTGGTCGCACCCATGTGCGCCATGACCCCGTGACCGAATCCAAGGGTGCTGAGGAGCAATATCCTGTGTTCATCCAGTATTTTCTGAGTAAAGCGTTTTCCACCGGTAATGATCTTCACGGAGGTGATGGTCAGCGTTACGGCCAAAACAATCCCCGAAAGGATCATGATCCATATAAAGAGTCTGTATTTAAATTTCATAACCATGAGTAAAAACTTCCCCTATTCGATATCCAGACCAAGTTCGAATGAGGCATGGGGTAATTT
>JAFDIX010001017.1 GCA_019307805.1 Deltaproteobacteria bacterium
CACTCCAGATACTTTAAAGCAGAGCCTTGATCTAGCCTTCGAGCTCGATGCAGAATTCACCCAGTTTTCCATTCCCACACCTCTTCCCGGCACAGAGTACTTCGATTTGTTAAAGCAAAACGGCCATCTGAACTTCGACCGGTGGGAAGATATGGATTCCTTTCATCAAACAAGGCTGGAACTCCTTTACCTGTCGGCCGAGCAGATCAATGGAGCCATCCGCTGGGCCTACCGCCACTATTACACCCGGCCAAAGTACGTGGCAAAGATGGCCAAAAGGTCCCTAAAATCCAAAGACCATCTGCGCCAGACCATGAGGCTTATGGCCGCCTATTTTTCTAGATTAAAGGAGGGTTGGCTTTGAGCAGGTGGCTTATACTCTCCTCCCTAACCCTCTCCTCAGGAACGGGTATCCGACTCAAGGGGATAGCAAAAGGACTTGCGCACCGTGGGTATGAAGTCTGGTTGGTCGGAGAAGGGGAACGTGATCACAGTATCGTGGGAATGAGTTATGTTCAGGTAGAGGGAAGTGTACACCCTTTGGTCACTGCTCTAAAACTTTTTCTCGCCAATCTCGGTGCAGTCATCCGAATACGTCCGGAATATTGCATCGCCTCTAAACCTCTACCTCACACCGTAGTGCCGGCACTACTGGCGAGGTGGTTCGGAGCAGTCACGTTTCTAGATTTCGATGATCTCGAGTCCGGCTACTGGCAGGGCCGATTCTGGTTGCCGCTTCTCCGCTTCTGGGAGACAGTCTCACCAAGGTTATTTCACTACACCTGTGTCCACACCGAAGAACTTGCCGAAGAAACAAAAGAGCGGGCAAAAATACCCCGTAGCCGCATTATGAGATTAAACCAGGGGGTGGATGTTGCGCTCTTTTCCCCCAGGGAAACTGAAGAGGTTCCGGCAAAGCCGGTGGTTTTATATGCGGCCCACTTGGGAGTGGCAGCGGAGGGGCTTAATTTTGTTCTTCATGGGTTTCGTTATGTGGCTGCGCAAGGTACTGGTGTCATACTTTTGGTGATTGGAGGTGGATCCCTGCTGCCATTGTTCCAAAAGGAAGTTAAGAGGCTTCGTCTTAATGGGAAGGTGGTGTTTGGAGGCCAAATCGAGCACAGGCATATGCCGAAGGTTATGGGGTTGGCAAGAGCAGCAGTCAATTACACTCCACCCGAGAATGTGGCCAGCCGCTATCAGTGAAGGTGCGTGAATACCTGAGTATGGGATTGCCTGTTGCCACCAATATTGTCGGAAGCGATCTCAAATCATTCTCGCCCTTGCTTGAAGTATTTGAAGCCGGGAATACGGAGAGCTTTGCCCGGGCAGTGGAGCAGGCCCTAACACGGGGATGGAGTGAAAACGCCCAGAGGGAGTTAAAGAATAATTGGGCTTGGGAGGTGGTGGTGGGGCTACGACAACTAAAGGTCTAGATGTGAACCAAGTGGTCGAGAACACGAGAATTTCGTGGTACTCCTGAAGGGGAAGTAATTTGGTCTCCGTGGTGATTCCGGCGTTTAACGCCGAGGAAATCATTAGCCAAGTGGTGGAAGCGGTCCGAGGTCAGGACTTGAGCGAAGAATTGGAAGTTATTGTTGTGGACGACGGTTCCACCGACCAGACGGCAGCCAGGGCCCAGCAGTCTGGTGCCGTGGTAGTACGCCAGGGAAATCGGGGGCCGGCTGGGGCCAGAAATACGGGCTGGCGAACCGCGCACGGGGAGACGGTACTGTTTACCGACGCTGATTGCAGACCTCACCGGGACTGGGCAAGAAGATTACTCGCGGGTTTTACCAACCCGGAAGTGGCGGCAGTGGCGGGGAGTTATGGAATCTGGAACTCGCAATCTTGGCTGGCACGGCACATCCATGCAGAGATCATGGACCGCCACGCAGGGATGCCCAGTTCCATCAGGGCCTTTGGCTCATACAACGTGGCCATAAGAAAAGAGGTACTCGAAAAACTCGACGGCTTCGATGATAACTACCCCAGGGCTTCCGGAGAGGACAACGACCTTTCGTATCGGATACTCGAGGCTGGATTTACCATAGCCTTCCGTCGGGAGGCGCTGGTAGACCACCTTCACCAGGAAAGTATTTTTCGCTACCTGAGGGAACAGGCGCGGCATGGATACTACCGAATGTTGCTTTACCGAACACATCCCAAAATGGTAACTGGGGACGACTACACCAGGATCAAAGACATGGTTGAACCGCCGCTTGCCTTGATTTTGCTTGTCCTGGCGCCGCTTGCTTTGATTATGGACGGAAGTCTGAGCCTTTTGGCTCTGGGGCTGGCGCTGGCATATTGCTTGCTTCAAGTTATAGATTTAATGGGAAAATGTTGGCATAAGCCAGTGTCAAAACGTTGGCTTGATGCCGGGGTGACATTCTTC
>JAFDIX010000428.1 GCA_019307805.1 Deltaproteobacteria bacterium
GATCCCATAATACTATGCGATCTTGCACTTGTGATTGTATCGCTCATAGGCACGCTTTTCTTCATCCCGGTAAGCGGCGAGGCGCTGGGCCAGTTCATCGAAATCCACCTGATGTCCGTCAAACTCCGGGCCGTCCACACATGCGAATTTGGTCTTCCCGCCCACGGTGACGCGACAGCATCCGCACATACCCGTTCCGTCCACCATGATGGGGTTGAGACTCACCAGGGTTTTCACTCCATATTTGGCGGTAAGCCGGCAAACAAATTTCATCATAGGAACGGGACCGATGGCCACGATAAACTTCACATCTTCTTCCTCAAGGACATCCTTGAGCGCATCGGTCACAAAACCCTTGCGCCCATAGGAGCCGTCATCCGTGCAAACGTGGAGCTGGTGAGACGCTGCCGCCATCCTGTCCTCGAGGATGAGAAGGTTTTTGGTTCTGGCCCCTGTAATGGCAATGACATTGTTCCCTATTTCCTTGAGCGCCTTTGTAATGGGGTGAAGAACAGCCACTCCTGTTCCACCTCCGACACATACCACGGTTCCCAGTTTTTCAAGGTGTGTGGCCTTCCCCAGGGGGCCGATAACCGCATGAAAATGATCTCCCGTCTGGAGATCCCCGAAGTGCGCTGTTGATTTTCCCACCACCTGATAAATGACCGTGAGGGTCCCTTTTTCCGGTGAGGTGTCTGCCATTGTCAGGGGAATGCGTTCCCCGGTCTCATCGGCCTGCAGAATAACGAACTGCCCCGGCTGCGCTTTTTGGGCGATTCGAGGGGCCTGGATTTCATTAAGCACAACGGTCCCCTCCGCCATTTCCTCCCTGCGTACAATTTCAAACATCATGGACCTCCCTAAAGGCACTTCAAATGACTACAAGCACTTCTCAAAGGACAAGACACACAACACCTGTACTAATCAATCTGCACCGAATCTCCGCAATGAATGACCCCACCTTGCAGAACACGGGCAAAAATGCCTTCACGGGGCATAATACAGTCTCCGGCCATATAATAGATTGCACATTTGTTGTGGCATACCTTGCCGATCTGGGTAATCTCCACCTTCGCGGCATCTCCCAGATTGATTTTTGTGCCTATGGGCACCTTTAACCAGTCAATGCCGGAGGTCGCGATATTTTCCGCAAAGTCGCCAAAGGTAACATCAAGACCCTGCTCCCGCGCCTTCTGGATGCTCTCGCTGGCCAGAAAGCTTACCTGGCGATGCCAGGGGCCGGCATGGGCGTCTCCCTCAATGCCATGATCTTCCAATAGAGAGGCCTGATCCACCTGTTTTTTGCGGGTTCCTTTTTTCTTGCTTATGGCAATAGACTCAATCTTCATTGTTTATTCCACCGTATATTTATTATTACCTGTAAAACCAGGTCCTCTCCCGCCACAGGGCGGGATTTTCAATGCGCCAATCGAAGATCCCGCTATGCGGGGGTCAGAGATAGATGGCTCTGCCTTCGAGTTTTGCGTCTAAAATCACAAATTCCAAGCACCAAATCACAAATAAATCACAAATTTCAAACCGGTTGTTTTTTTGTTTGGGGTTTTGAATTTCGGTCACGCGCAGCGCAGGCGCTTGCGCCGCGTGTTGTTATTTGTTTGTTTTTTGGAATTTGTTATTTGAAATTTCAATAGGGCAATAATGAACTTCTAACAAAACAAATTCCCTCTGGGCCAGGATTTTTTACCATATTAATTTTATAGCACTCTAAAGCCTGTCAGAGAACCAGCCTCCTAAGAGGCCTTTATCATGTCCGAAAGGGTTATGGATTTCAGTTTATCATCCAGGGCCTTTGTGGCGGCTTTCCAGACACTGCGGGCTGCGCAATCGCCGGATCTCTCACATATCCCAGGGTTTCCAACGCATTCGGCCATGTCGATGCCGCCCTCCAAAACCTTGACTATCACGCTCACATTGATTTTGCCAGGGGGTTTTGCCAGCATATGGCCTCCCTTTGGGCCTCTGACACTTTTTATGAGTTTCGCTTCCTTAAGGGGAATGATAATCTGTTCAAGGTATTTGACGGAGATATCCTGCCTTTGTGCAATATCCGCGATGCGCACAGGACCCTCCCCGTAATGCAGGGCCAGTTCCAGCATCATTCTGGTTCCATAACGACTGCGGGTGGACAGTTTCACGCGTAAAAGACCCCACTCCCGGACGACCCGTGTTGCTGACCGGTAAGGATGCAATTGCACAAATGTATAATCTCGCAATATATAGTAATTTGCTATATATTAACGACACCCCCAGCCCTTGTCAAGGCCAAGAAAAAGCGTGTTGATCTCGGGTAGATATCGCGTTACACTCTGGTCCCAAATCGAAATGTGGAGGGGAGTATCCCATGGAAGAAAAAAAGCCGGTGGCAATCTTGGATGCTGATTTTGAGGCGATGGTGCTTAAGGGGAATGGCATCAGAGTGGTGGACTTTTGGGCCCCCTGGTGCGGGCCCTGTCACAGTATGGCGCCTGCCCTGGAGGCCTTTTCCGAGGCCAATGCAGATAAGGTGCACGTCTTTAAGCTGGATGTGGATGACAATCCAAAGACGGCAGAGAAATACGAAATCCGCAGTGTTCCCACGGTGATCTTTTTCAAAGACGGTGAATCAATCGATACGACCATGGGGGCAATGTCTCAGGCGGCCCTCCAGGAAAAACTGGACAAATATGATGGATAATCTGGCTTGCCGGCGCCCTCCGGAGTTAGTGCACACACTAGGCGGCGCTGGAATAGAGCGGCGAGATTTCCCTCAGGGTTTTGACCGCCTCTTTCAGGGCTTTCAGGAATCGGAAGACATCCTCTTCCCCATTGTCCTCACCAAAGGTAACCACCATGGTCCCCTGGGCATCAGCAAACTCACGCCCAATGGAGAGGAGTACATGGGAGGCCTGCAAAGCCCCTGCAGCGCATGCTGACCGGGTGGAAACAGCGATGTCCTCTTCATCCAGCATCAGGACCACGCTTTCTCCCTCGATATATTTGATCGACACAGAAACCAAATTGGGCAGACAGTATTCGGGATGACCATTGATAATGTACTCATCAATGTGGTTGGGCAACTCCCGGAGAAGCAGATCCTTGAGCCCCCGGGTATGGGTCATTCGGGATTCCAATCTTTGAAGGGCAATTTCAGCGGCAACACCCATTCCCACAATTCCAATGAGATTTTCCGTGCCCGCCCTTTTATTGCTTTCCTGTACACCACCGTCAAAGAGCGGCCAGATTTTTACCCCACGGCGTACATAGAGACCCCCCACCCCCACAGGCCCATAAAAGGGATTCGAGGCAAAGCTGAGCAGGTCGACACCCAGCTCCTTTACATCAATGGGCACGACCCCAACGGAGTCCACCGCATCTGTATGGAAAAGGACCTTTTTCTCTTTGGTGATCCGGGCGATTTCCCTGATCGGCTGGATGGTTCCGATTTCATTATTGCTGTGCATGACGGTTACAAGAATGGTCTCATCCTTAATGGCCATGGCCACGTGGTCGGGATTCACCCTGCCGTATTCATCTACGGGCACCGAGGTCACACCATAGTCCATCATTTTGAGGCGGCGCAGGGCTCGCAAGACCGCATTGTGTTCGATGTTGGAGGTCACAATGTGTTTGCCCTTGTCTCCATGGGCAAAGGCTGCGCCCTTGATTGCCAGGTTGATGGATTCCGTTCCGCCGGCTGTGAAGACGACCTCTTTTGGCACGGCACATTGGATGAGGCCTGCCACGGATTCACGGGCCTTGTCCAGGGCCTCTGCCGCCCTGTCCCCGATTTTATGCTGGCTGGAAGGATTGCCGAAATTTGTCTTGATAACCTCTATCATGGCTTCCTGGACTTC
>JAFDIX010000429.1 GCA_019307805.1 Deltaproteobacteria bacterium
AATTTCTGAAAAGAAAAAGGCAAGCCAGAGCAGGAGGCCTTTCCCCCGAATCCACTCTTCCTGGGGGGTATATTTGACCATCCATTCATAGTCCATCAACTCGGTTTTCTTCATACCATCAACCCTCCGCTTTACTGACCTTGAGCGCCACCGAGGTTTCAATATTCCCTGTCACCGGATCGTAATGTCGCAAGTAGGTGGGCAGCAGTTTACAGAAATTGCTCCCCTTCCCCTTTGCAATGGGCCGGCCTGCAGCCCAGAGACCGCCCTGGCCGGCAATTCCAAGTGTGCGGGGATGCTGCCCCTGCATACACTTCAGAACACCCTTCTCCTTTACTCCGTACCGGTTTTCAAGCCATATGGCATCCCCGTCCCGGAGACCCCTCTGGAGGGCGATATCCGTATTCATGGTAATGGTGTAGGTGTAAGGGCAAAGCCGGCTGATCTCATCGATCAATGGGTTCTGGTATGTGCTGTTGTTCGTGTGCAGGATATCCCGGTAGGAAAATCCGATCATATCATATTCATCATCCAGCTCTTTGTAACTGGTCGGATAAAACCAGCTTGGCATGGGGGTATACTGTTCCCAGTCCAGATCGATATCCTTTTCCCTGCAGACCTTTTCGACCTCTTCCCTTGCCTCAATAAGGAACTCCATGTATGTCGGGACCCTGCTTTCCATATTCCATCGCCAGTACACGTCTTCAATGGGCTTGTGCCATGTGGCATAGCCCTGGTCCTTGATTTTTTCTGCATCTTCTCCGTAGACCCATTTGAGGACCCGCTCCCCGATCTGGGACCAGTTGAGTTTTTCTTCGGGCTGAATTCGGAGTTCCTCGTCCTCGATGGTGTAATAACTGTTGAGCATCTCGTTGTATTTCTCTCTCAGGCCTATCCGATCCAGCAGATCCAGAATGACATCCATGAAAAAACGACACTCCCCAAGGGGCTCCGCGGCCGGCTTCTGCATATGCACATACCAGTCTTCATAGGAAGGACTCTGGCTGAAGAAGTAGGCATCGATTTCACCGCTCCAACAGTCTTTTTCCAGGAAACTCACATCGGGCAGCACGATATCTGCAACCGCCTGATCGGTCTCATTGACCCATATATCAAACTGCACCACGAAAACGTCTTTACACAATTCAACCGCCGATGACCAGTCACACTGGCTGACCACGAAATTGGTCGCCGGGCCGATCATCTTCACATAGGGAATATGGGAAATGGTGGCATGGGGCCAGAATTCCACACAACCGACGTTCTTGCACGGAATCTCCGGTTTATGGGGGGGCCAGGGTGAATGGGCATAGAAGATGCTGGGAATGATCACCCCGTCAGGACCGATAGTGGGAATCCGCTCATAATTTCCGCCAGGGTACTTCCGTCTTATGGCAGGCCACCCCATGGTACCGCCCGGGACATCCTCGGCACCCACCAGCTCGCAAAGCAGGTCTATGGACGCGGCCTGGTGTATGCCGTTTGAGTGCCCCTGGGTCCCTCGGAACATCACAGCGGAGACCGGTCGGTAGGGAAACACCTTCCCCTCAATGGTGATGGTGCTTCCAATCTGGGCATTCTCCACCCACTCATTGGCAATCCGCCTGATGGTCTCTGCCGGTACCGTGCTGATCTCCTCAGCCCATTCAATGGTAAATTGCTTCAAATGTTCTTTCAGGGCCATGAATGCAGGGCGGCAGGTTGTCCCGTATACCTCGAATTCTCCTTCCAGTGCATAGTCTTCATGGTTCTGAACCGGGGCATCAAAGACCTTTGCCTTCTGCTCCTGCAAATCAAAAATAAGCGGTTTCTCCGTATCCTTGTCCCTCACATAGTGGCCGTCATTGCCGATCAGATAGGGGAAATTGGTCTTTGCCTTGAGGTAGATCTCATCGTAAACCTGAATCTCATTGACAATATGGTTGCACCGTAAACCTGAATCTCATTGACAATATGGTTGCACATGGCCAGAGCGACCGCTGAATCCGTTCCGGGCATGAGAGGAATCCATTCCGTGGCCTTGCCGCCTGCAAAGTTGCACATGGGGTCAAAGACCACCTCCTTAACTCCCCTTTCCATGGCCTGTGCCCTTAACCTCGCATTGGTCATGGCCGAGTGGCCTGATCCGGTTCCCTTGCTGGAACCCCACTTGATGACATATTTGGTATACTGCCAATCCGGGGCAATGGACCAGGCGCCGTGAATGAGTCCGCCCATCATATGGGCCGCGTTTCCGCAGTGAAGACTTCCACCGCCCACAATGAATGTCCCATTCCCTTTTTGGCCAAAGAGCCCGGCCAGCATATAGACATGGTTGTGGGGACCATCACTGCCCCTCTGGGTTTGATTGCTGATCAGAATCTTGTTTGAATCATCTGCCAGGATCTTTTTCATCCTGGTGGCAATCTCGTCCAGGGCCTCGTCCCAGGAAATTTCCTTCCATTTGGGATCCACCCCGATACCCTTCTCAGGATTGGTGCGCCTCAGGGGTTTTGTAATGCGGTTGGGATCGTGATAATACATGATACTGGCAGCGCCCTTCCCGCACAGGCCGCCGTCTTCCCCTCCCATGGTGCTTCCGGGGATCCCCTCAATCTTTACGGGGACGCCGTTGACCCTCCGTACCCGGGCACCGCACCCGCAATAACACGCACCACAGGTCGTATTGACCCAGACATCTTCCCATATCTTTTCATTCTTTGCTTCCATGTGTTCCATAAACTCCTTGAGGCAATGATTCTAATCAATGTAAAAAACAGAAGGTTCTGTTTCGAATTCAGGATGCAGCGGTTCCCCCTTGCGGGTCTTGATGAGTTCAGAGACCTTGCTGCCGGGATCATCGAGATCACCAAAGGTCCGGGCATTGACCGGGCATATATTGACACATGCCGGGGTTGCCTCCCTGTCTGCGCCGGGCTTTAAACCGCTTTCCTGTCCCTGTTCAATCCTCTCAACACAGAAATTGCACTTGGTCATGGTGCCCTTTTGAAGGGGATAGATCTCTCTTCCGAGGGTTTCAAAGGCTGTGAGTCCCTGGTTGGGAAAGTATTCTTTTTTATCATCCTTGTAGGGGATTCTTTGCTGGTAGGGACAGGATATCAGACAGTATCTGCAGCCAATGCATTTGTCATAGTCAATGACAACGATACCGTCCTCCCTCTTGTAGGTGGCACCTGTTGGACAGACTTCTACACAGGAGGCTTCTTTGCAGTGGTTGCAGAGGACGGGAACCATGATTTTGGTCACCGTGGGAAACTTCCCTTTTTCACTGATGAGTACCCTGTTCCACAAAATGCCCGGCGGCAGAAAATGTTCTTCCTTACAGGACACTGCACAGCCCCAGCAGCCGATGCACTTTTTCAGGTCGATTACCATGCCACACCTGGTCATCTAAAAACCTCCATTGATTTTTTTCTCATTGATAACCTGGTCCACTTTGCCAGGTCATCGATAGATGGCTATTCCTTCATCTTTTGTGTGGAAAATCACAAAGTCCAAGCACCAAATGACAAATAAATTACAAATTTCAAACCGGCTCAAAAAGATTGGTTTTTTGTTTGGGATTTTGAATTTTGGTTATTGTTATTTATTTGTTTTTTGGGATTTGTTATTTGGTATTATGATAATGCAATGAACTTTCGAAAAAGCAAATCCCCTCCGAGTATAACCGAATCTTGGTCCTCGGGGCCATGATTCCTTAACAAAACCCCCTCCTTTATGGAGATTGGGGGATTTTTATAGTGGCCATTTTTCAGCCATGTCTTCAATGAGTTGATACCGCTCTTCTGCCTCAGTTTCCAGGAGACCCACTTCTTCTTCATTCAGGTGGGAAAACTTTTTTATTCTGCTGAGCAGGTCTGCAAGGGCTTTGGGTTTGGTTACCCGGTGTGTCATCCGAAATCGTCCGCGTTCCGCTTCCCACAGGGGGTAGTAATTGGTTCTCACGGCCATACGACAGACGTCTATGGACAAATCCGTGTCAAATCCCCATCCTGTCGGGCAGGGACAGTATATGTGGAGGAATGAAAACCCTTCATCCTTTTTTTCCTTGGCCTTGATGAGTTTTTTGGCAAGGTCATCCAAATGGCTCAGGGTGGCCGTGGCGGTGTAGGCCCCTTTATGCATGGCCATGATATAGGGCAGATTCTTTCCCCGGGTGTCGTTCCCTCTCCTGTTCGTACCCACCGGAGTCGTGGTTGTGGCAGCGCCAAAGGGAGTGGTGCTGCTCCTCTGAATCCCGGTGTTCATATACCCCTCATTGTCGTAGCAGATGTAAATGAAATGTTCGTCCCGCTCTGCAGCCCCTGAGAGGGGTTGAAAACCGATATCCGCTGCGCAACCGTCTCCGGTGAAGCAGACCACTGTCGCATCTTTGCCTGTTTTCCGGTAGTAGCGGCTGATGCCGGTCGCTGTCGATGCCACCCCTGTCATGATACAGCCGTAATAGGCCAGTTTGTGCCATGCGCCGATGTTTTGCCCGTACAGCACGGCAGCGGAACAGGAAGGTGTACCCACAATGACGATTTCCTTTCCCAAAACCCTGGATACAAACCGGAGAAGTAGCTCCAGGGGACAGCCGGAACAGAAGGAAAGACCGCTGGCAAACTGGTCTTCATCCTTGAAGTAGTCAAACACCTTGGACAGTTTCTTTTTCTCAGCCATACTTCTTCCTCTCACTCCTCAATATTCACCTCACTCTTCAAGGTTCATCCAGGTCACTTTTTCGTATGGTTCCCCTTGAGAGGCCCTGTGCACCTTGTCAATCATTTCCTCCAGGTGGGTTGCACTGATGTCCATATTGGCAAGACCCCCTATGAAACCCAGCATGGGGATGGAATCGATTTCCGATCCGATTGCCCGGAGTTCCATGTGGGTAGGCCCGCTATTCCAGCCAAAGCAAATACTTCGATCAACAACTCCCAGAGCCTTTTTGCCTTTAAGGGCCGCGATGAGTTTCTCCTGGGGAAAAGGGCGGAACATTCTGATTTTGACCAGTCCAACCTTGAGACCGGTCTCCCTTTTCGCATCGATAACCGTTTTAGCGGTCCCTGCTGCGCTCCCGGAAATGACCAGTGCAATTTCTGCATCCGACATCCTGTACTCTTCAATTTGTCCGCCGTAACCCCGCCCAAAGGATTCCTGAAAGTTGCTGTCTATTTCATCAAATTTCATTTTTGCGCGTTCCATGGCTGCACAGTGCTTATATCGCAGTTCAACGAAACCCTGACCAATGCCATGGGTGCCGCAACCCAGGGGTTGGCCGGGAATCAGTTTCGGTCTTTCCGGTTGGTTTTTAAGAGGTGCAAGAAAGGTGTCTACTTCTTCGCTCAAGGGAATATTGACACCTTCGGCCAGGAAGGAGAGATAGAAACCGTCATAGTTCACCATGACCGGCAGTTGAATCTCGTAGTCTTCGGCGAGACGGTAGGCCATGATGATCATATCCAGGATTTCCTGGCAGTCTTCTGCAATGACCTGGATCCAGCCTGTGTCCCTGGTGGCTATCATATCCTGCTGCCCGGCTGAGACCGCCAGAATTCCGGGCATTTCCCGATTCACATTCACCATCACAATGGGTGCCCTGAAGCCCGCAGCATGCAGGAGGGCATCGTACATAAAGGCAAGGCCCCAGGAGGAGGTTGCTGTAAAGACACGGCCTCCGGCGATGGTTGCACCGGTCACAATATTCATGACCGAGTTGCACCGGTCACAATATTCATGACCGAATTTTCGCCTTCCGCTTCCACCATTTCCGCATCAAGCAGCCCATCCGCATGAAACCTGCTTAACTGCTCCACGACCTCTGTCTGCGGTGTAATGGGGTATAGAGCCACGACATCCGGTCGACAGAGCATCGCCCCATAGGCTGCAGCAGCATTGCCGGTAATGGTTTTTATATCACCACTAGTAGTTTTCATAACCAAGATCCCCAGTTTTGTTCGCTTGCGGTGCAAA
>JAFDIX010000430.1 GCA_019307805.1 Deltaproteobacteria bacterium
GTTGCCGTAATCGGCAACTATTTACCCCGCCAGTGCGGTATTGCAACATTCACTACCGATCTTGTTGAGGCCTTATCCACAGAAGCGCCGGATATAAACTGCTGGACGGTTGCCATGAATGACAGACCCGAGGGATATGCATATCCTGAAAAAGTGCGGTTTGAGATCAATCAGAACAAACTTGCCGATTACAGTGTCGCATCGGAGTTTCTCAATATCAGCCAGATTGATATTGTCTGCGTGCAGCATGAATACGGTATTTTCGGCGGACCGGCCGGCAGCCACCTCCTGAAACTTCTTGCAGAGCTTCGCATGCCGGTCGTGACAACGCTGCATACGGTTCTGAAAGATCCCGCCCCTGAATATCGTGAAGTCATGCGCAAGCTGTCTGACCTGTCCGACAAACTGATCGTGATGAGCCGGAAGGCCTTTGATCTGCTCGAAGATATCTATGCCGTGCCGGAGGAGAAAATTGCCTTTATCCATCACGGCATTCCGGATACGCCTTTTATCGATCCCAACTTCTACAAAGATCAGTTCGGCGTGGAAGGCAAAAAGGTGCTTCTAACTTTCGGCCTGCTTTCCCCCAATAAGGGCATTGAAAATGTGCTTCAGGCGCTTCCGTCCGTCACCAGAAAACACCCTGATGTTACCTATATCATCCTGGGAGCAACACATCCGCGTATTTTAAAGTCACATGGGGAGGAATACCGAATCAGTCTGCAGCAACTCGCGCGCAAACTCAATATCAGCGATCACGTCATTTTTCAAAACCGTTTTGTGGAACTGAAAGAATTATGCGAGTACCTCGGCACCGCTGATATATATGTAACTCCCTATCTTGAAGAAGGCCAGATTGTTTCCGGGACGCTCGCCTATGCCATGGGGACCGGCAAGGCCGTCATTTCAACCCCGTACTGGTATGCGACCGAGATGCTTGCCAAAGGACGGGGAAGAATTGTACCATTTAACAACCCTGATGCCATAGCGGAACAGATCATCGACCTTCTGGACAACGAAACCGACCGGCATACGATACGCAAAAAAGCCTATACATTCTGTCGCGAGGCGATCTGGAAGGAGGTGTCCCGAAGATATCTCGAGGTTTTCAGCGAGGTTAAGCTCGAACGTGCCCGGCACCCCCGCCCCCGGCACGCATATGTTGAAAAAATCAAATCCATCACAAAGTTCGAGCTCCCGGAAATGAGGCTTGGTCACCTGAAAACCTTTACCGATGATACGGGCATTTTGCAACATGCCACCCATACCATCCCCGATCGCAATCATGGCTACTGCATTGATGATAATGCCAGGGCGCTGATGGTTGCTGCCATGGGCCGGAAATATCTGTCTGCGGACGACACATGCTTCGAGTCCCTCAGCAGCCATTATCTGAGCTTTCTACTCTATGCCTTCAATGTCGAAACGGGGCGGTTTCGTGATTTTATGACTTATGCGCGACATTGGACTGAGGAGGTGGGATCCGAGGATGCTCACGGCAGGGCCCTCTGGGGCCTTGGCAAGGCTGTGGCTTTTCTTGACAGTCCCGGACAGCTGGCAATGAGCACGACCCTCTTCAACCAGGCGATGAAGGCTGTCGAGCACTTTCATTCTCCCCGAGGCATCGCTTTTGCCCTGGTGGGCATTCATGCCTACCTGCATAAATTTTCGGGCGACAGTGAAGTGCGCAGGGTTCGAGAAATCCTTGCAGATAGGCTCTTCGATCAGTTCAAGAATAATGCAACAAAAAGCTGGCCCTGGCTTGAAAGCACTTTAAGCTATGCCAACGGCAAGCTGCCCCATGCCCTGCTTCTGTCCGGCCAATGGATGCAGCGCAGTGATATGATCGATATGGGACTCGGATCCCTCGAGTGGCTGCTCACCATCCAGACCGAAGATAACCACTTTGTGCCGATCGGCAATAACGGATGGTATGAACAAGGCGGCCCCAGAGCCCGTTTCGACCAGCAGCCCATTGAGGCTAATGCCATGATCGAGGCCTGTGTGGAAGCCTTTAACGTTACCCGGAACAAAGCATGGATCGACAGTGCGGTTATGTGCTTTAACTGGTTTCTCGGACACAACGACCTGAATATGCCACTCTATGATCCCAAGACCGGGGGCTGCCGCGACGGGCTGATGGCTGATGGCATTAACCAGAATGAAGGCGCCGAGTCGTCGCTTGCCTGGCTGCTTTCGCTTATGACCTTGCAAAAGCTTTATGCCGACGAGATTTTAAAACAATCATCGTCCTCGCCAGCCATTAGCATAAAGGGTTAAATATGCGCATTGCGATGCTCTCGCCGATTGCATGGCGCACTCCGCCGCGACACTACGGTCCGTGGGAAAGCGTGGTCTCCCTTTTGACCGAGGGGCTTGTATCGCGAGGCTATGATGTTACCCTTTTTGCGACCGGTGATTCAAAAACAAGCGGCAAGCTGCATGCCGTTTGCGCGCGGGGCTATGAAGAAGACCGCTCCATTATATATTATACATAACAATTTTGACTTCTTGCCCCTGACCTATACCGGCCTTATCACCACCCCGGTCGTTACCACCATTCACGGCTTTTCATCGCCCGGGATTCTGCCGGTTTACAAAAAATACAACAGCAAGGTGTTCTATGTTTCCATCAGTGATGCCGACCGGTCGCCGGAGCTTGACTATATAAAAACCATCCATCACGGCATTGATATAAAACAGTTTGATTTTCAGCCTGATCCGGACGATTACCTGCTCTTTTTCGGGCGTATTCACCATGACAAGGGTGCCAGAGAGGCCCTTGAAATTGCCAGGGCCTGCAACAAAAAGCTGATATTGGCAGGAATCATGCAAGATGAAGCCTACTATCACCAGTATGTCGAACCGCACCTGGACGACTACAATGCGGTCTACGTCGGCACCGCCGGGCCGGTTCAGCGCAACCAGCTGCTTGGCAAGGCATACGCGCTTCTGCACCCCATAAATTTCAATGAGCCTTTCGGTCTGTCCGTTATAGAGTCCATGGCCTGCGGTACGCCCGTTATCGCCTTTAACAAGGGGAGCATGCCAGAGTTGGTCGAGCATGGCAAAAACGGCTTCCTGGTTTCGGGCTGCCAAGAGGCAGTTGAACATGTAGTCAAAATAAAATATATAAACAGATCGAACTGTCGCCGGACGGTCGAAGACCGCTTTACCGCAGACAGTATGGTCGAAAAATATATAGACGTTTACACACAGGTGCTTGAAAAAGCACCTAAGGATAAGGTTGAAGGACATGAACAGAAAAAAACCCTTTGTAAAGCGATATGACGGGAACCCCATCCTTACCAGGGATGACGTCCCCTACCCGGTAGCCACTGTTCACAATGCCGGGGTTATTAAACACAATGGCCGGTATATAATGCTTTTCAGGTCACATCTCCACAACGGCCGCTCTGTAATCGGCCGGGCTGAAAGCGCAGACGGTTTTTCCTTTTCTGTTCATCCCGAGCCGTTCCTTGTGCCGTCACACGATGGCGGCATATTTGCCGAATACGAAGAGTTCGGGGTGGAGGACCTCCGCATAAACCCCGTGGGGGGCGACTACCTCCTTACCTACAGCGCGTATTCCCGACACGGCGTTCGCATTGCCCTTGCGCGCACCAGGGATTTTGAAAAAGTTGAACGCATTGCGCTTATAACCCAGGCCGACCTTCGCAACGTCGTCATTTTTCCTGTAAAGTTCGATGGCCGGTATGCGCGTCTGGACCGGCCGCATTCAGAAATGTCACCCTGGTCTATATGGATTTCCTATTCCCCGGACTTAGTTCACTGGGGCGATTCGCGGGTGATTATGAAGCCGGTTCCCTATCACTGGGATGAAATGAAAATCGGTCCCGGCGCACCGCCCTTCAAAACCGACAAGGGCTGGCTGAATATTTACCATGGAGTCTTTAAGACTATGGCCGGGGCGGTGTATCGCCTTGGCGCGGCCCTGCACAGCCTTAATGATCCGGCAGAAATTATCGGGGTTTCCGATCAGTGGATACTCCATCCCGAGGATCCATGGGAGGTGAGCGGCTACGTGCCAAATGTTGTTTTTACATGCGGCGCCGTTCCTGAAGACGACGGTACGGTAAGAATATACTGGGGCGGCGCAGATACCGTCATGTGCGCCGGCACGGCAGTGATTGATGACCTTGTGCAGTCATGTCTGACAAATACCAGGTCGGCGCTGTAAAAAAAGCAAAGGGCCATTCTCAAATCAACATATTTATCAAGGAGTCATGTTTGATGCCCGAAAAAATACTATCGCATCCAAAAATTAAACGTAAAAAGATAAAAATTGAGGGGGACACATCACGCGTTATAACCCGCCTTTATATTCCCCACGGCGAACATCGCATACCCAAGATCATTCAACGCATAGTGGACTTGCCCGACACGACGGCCAAAGATCTTCTTTCACAAATAATGCTTGATTTCTCCGAACAGCACAAAGACATCAGACGCGTTTTTGGGCTTCACCTGAATGAGGTAAAAGATTATGTCCCTATGGGTGCCGTGCTCAGCGAAACCAAAAGGGCTCTTATCGGGGCCTATTTTACCATGGAGTACTCCGTTGAATCGGCTGCCCTTTTTAACCCTTCAATCGTCCCACACCCTGACCAACGCCATCTGGACAAAGGCAACCTGCGCTTTATCATGAGCCTACGGGCAATCGGCGAAGGCCATATTTCCTCTATTGTATTTCGCAGCGGCGTTCTTGACGAGCACAATACGTTTCTCTTCGACCCGACCAGCGATTATGTCGAAAGGCCGAGCGTCCGTATAAATCGGTTTTACAACCGGCATCTCTTCAAGCTGAAGCTCAACGAAATGGAGGCCAGCAATGGCATAACAGCTCGTCTTCTTGACCAGTTGCCGGAAGATTTCACCTATAATGACTTAGATGAAAAAATCCGAGCGCTTCGCGCAAAACCCATTTCCTCTGAGGCGCGCCAGAACCAAACCTTCGAGATCATGTACTGGCTTGCCAATTCCAATTATGAGACGAATTTCCGACCCGATCACCGAATATCCGAACGGGTTATCTTTCCGGTTTCGGAAAACGAAAGCAGCGGCATTGAAGACGCCCGGTTCGTGCAATTTTTTGATGACAACGGTGAGGTCACCTATTATGCGACCTATACGGCTTATAACGGTTTTACAATTCTCCCGCAGCTGATTGAAACAAAGGATTTTATCAAATTTAAGGTTATTACGCTCAACGGCAAAGCCGCACAAAACAAGGGTATGGCTCTTTTTCCTCGTAGAATTGACGGCAGCTACGTTATGCTCTCGCGGCAGGACGGTGAAAACAATCATATCATGTTCTCAGACAATATCCATTTCTGGCAGAAGTCCCAAATCGTTCAGGAGCCTGAATATCCTTGGGAATTCGTCCAGATCGGCAACTGCGGTTCCCCCCTGGAGACCGATAAAGGCTGGATCGTGCTCACCCACGGTGTCGGGCCCATGCGTCAATATTGCATCGGCGCCATGCTGCTTGATCTTGAAAAGCCTTCAAAAATCATCGCCCGCCTGGATGAGCCATTGCTTGCCCCGCAGGAGAAAGAGCGCGAGGGGTATGTCCCCAATGTTGTTTATACCTGCGGCGCGATTTTGCACAATGGCGACTTGGTCATTCCCTATGGCATGTCTGATATTACATGCGGCATAGCAACTGTTAATGTGAGCGAATTAATTAACTGCATGCACACGGCAGCTTGATGATCTTGGGGGTGTGAGGGAATGGCATGACGCTACTATCGGCTTGCAGTCCGAAGACAGCCCCCGAAAGTCAAGATAACGTCACTGCAATCATTTGAAGTCAGAGCTTCGCTGGTAGAGATTCCCTCCTAATATCTGTATCTGCCGAGAACAACGCTCGAATATAGATTTCTGCCATTGATTTTGACTCCCCATAATCCACGACGTCCCTTCGATAGTGGTTTCACATCTTCATCTACGGGGCTTGCTTCAGCTCAGAGGGCTGTGAAGTCATGATAAGCAAGAAATCATCATAATTCTGGGCAAATGAAAGATGTTCCCGGGCAAACCTTGAAATATTCTGGGCTGTTGATACTCACTACCTTGTAAAGCTATGTTTGATTTTGGGTTGCGGGACCGAGCCACAATATCTTGAAGACGAG
>JAFDIX010000431.1 GCA_019307805.1 Deltaproteobacteria bacterium
AACCAATGGGCCTGTCAGCAAGCCGCTGAAAGTTTACGACGGTTATGACGCCCGCAGTGAAATCGAGAACTCCCTGTTCAGGGAATCAAAACAGGGATGGTTCATCAAAAGACCACCGGAAAACAGCAAGACCGGTTTCCTTGTCCATGCCTATCTCACTATCCTGACCATGGCGCTGACCAGGGCCTTCCGCGACTGGATGACTCAGCAGGAAGAGCTTGAAAATGCAGGCGAAGATACAGGTATTAGGAAGTTCCGCCAGAAAGTACGGCAGGAAAACTCCAACAAATGTATTGTTTTCCACCATGATCGCTACGCCATATTTTATCTCTATGAACTCCTGATCCTCTGCGGCAAGACAGTTCTGAAACCCCGTGGAGTTCCCGACAAAATCACACGGGAAGATGTTTTGCGTAAGCACGGAGCCTCGCTTGAGTAAACACTAAGCTCGTTCCGATCCAAGCGGATTATTCGTCCTGCCTTGTTCCGCGCCCCATCTGACGATTCTCTCTCGGGTTATCTGTAGGCCTAATGCATTTTCCAGCACCTGCATTTGTTCCAAAAAAATGTCGGCCGCCCTCAGCCTCCTTAATTCTATTCAAGCTATTACTCCCTTACTCCGGTGCGAAAAACGCTCTGGGCAGCGTCTGTGGACTCATGGCGCACCTTATAGCGCGACTTGCCGCTTCAGCTTGGGCTTATGTCGAATATCCAGACCTGACACCCTTTATTATTGAGTTGTGCTCGGCTGGCAGTACTGAGGTGGCGTGCACTGAGATATGGCTTGCAAAGATCTGGCAGGAGAGGTATTTCCAAAATGCACGACAAAAAGGAATTCAAGCAGGTGTTTATGAAATACACGCCATGGCAATTTCCTGAAAATCCATTTGACTATGTTGAACTGGCGAGCAACCCCGGTGGCATAGGTCGAATTCCACAAGATCGAATCGGCACTAAAATATGTGTCATCGGTGCAGGCTGCTCCGGTCTGTGCGCCGCCTACGAACTCATGAGGATCGGGTTGCATCCGGTCATTTACGAATCGGCTCGCAACAGTGACGGCACTCCAAGAATAGGGGGAAGAGCCTTTACCTACCGATTCCCTGGAGATCCGAATGCATTGGCTGAATTGGGTGCGATGAGAATTCCCGCGATCCACAGGACAATTAAATATTACATGGATCAATTCGAAATCGACTACAGCCAGCCGTTTCCCGATCCTCTGGTGGTGCCGACAACGCTGTATTTTGACGGTAAGAGATACTTTATCCCCGTCGGCGGGTCCTTGCCTCCAGGCGTCCAGAGGGCATTCGATGCATGGAAGGCGCTGGTTACCCCGATAATAGAAAAAATGGCACGGGTTTGGGATAATCCAATATTGCGCGGCGATCAGTGGCGGGAATTCTTAGCTCAGTACGCGAATAAGAGCTTTTATCAGATCCTTTACGAACAGGGTTTATCGAGGCGGGAAATTAAACTATTCGGATCGCTCGGTTTCGGTACCGGCGGTTTTGATTCCATGTACCGCATCAGCTTCATCGAAATTGTTAGACTCGTGGTCTGCAAATGGGAAGTGGATCAGCGTCTCATAAAAGGGGGTACCACTCAAATACCAATGAGCTTCTGGACAAAAAGGCGCGAATGCGTCCGTTGGGGGCAGTCGAGTTTGCGGCAGTTAAATGGTGGCCGACCTCTCGTTGCCCTCAAGGAAATCAACACGCCCGCCGATCCCCGGGAAAAAGTGAGGATCACCGATATCGACGGGAACATGGAAGAATACGATGCGGTTATTGTCACGTGTTCCCCCCGGGCATTGGAGATGGACGTCAGAGTCAATCGGCGTACTTTTTCAAATGAGGTCTGGACGGCCATGCGAAACATCCATACGATACGCTCCGGAAAGGTTTTCGTTCGAACAAAGAGCGCGTTCTGGAAAAACCGGGCGCCTGAATCCACCATCAACTGCACGATCACGGATGAAGCCGTCAGGGGGACCTATTTGTTCGACTTCGACGATACGCCTTCCGGAGTCATTTGCTTGAGCTATACCTGGGAAGACGCCGCCACAAAATTCAATGCGTTGAACGAAGAGGACCGGGTTCGTAAATGCATACACACATTAACGGACATTTATGGAAAAGACTTCATATCGGATCAGGTCGTTGAGACCGTCAGTTATTACTGGGAAATTGAAAAAGGATTTAACGGGGCTTTCAATTTGACGTATCCCGGACAATACGATGATCAGCTGGAACTTTTTTTTCAGCCGGTTAATCCGCCGCCTGAACTGCATAATGGTGTTTTCCTTTCCGGCGAGACGACCTCAATGGCCGGCGGATGGATCGAGGGTGCGATCCATGGCGCCCTGGACACCGCCATGGCTGTCATTCGCAGACTTGGCGGAGAGGTGACCGGGGAAGGGGCAACGACGGCAAAAATATGCAAACAGGGGACTCTCGTAAAAAAGTAAGTTCAGCATAAAGATATGATCAAAGTTTGATTCCCCCTAAGTCAACCCAAGCCACAGCACCCTTTGGATGTTTGTAGGGATTAGGTTTCCTTAGCGGTTTTGCGTTTTCAAAGACCCATGGGCATGTTCCTGGTTCTTTGTTCCTCGTTCTTGGTTCCTTGTTCGTCATGCCGTGAAGGGCGTTATTGTTTAAAAGTCTAGAGACCAGAGTCGAGAGACTAGAGTTGAAAGCAAAGGGCAGAGGGTGTCGATTTCACCATAACTCGGGGTGTTTCTTTTCCAACCAGGCTTCCACCTCGTCCTTAAACTCTTTGACAAATTGCACCAGCTCATCTGCCTCTTTATCGGATACGGCGCCTGCGTAATCGTACTCCGCTCTGTTCCTTTTCATTCAAGATCGCATTTCGTGATTTAAGAGACTGATCCTCTTCCTTTGTCAGTTTAAACATGAAGTTGAATCTTTTGTAGCTCTGTGGAATCTGTGGCTCTGTGTGTGACATATTGCGGTTTTCATGTTGTCAGCAGCACCTGACCTGACCTCTGCCATCTGTCATCCACCGTCTGGCCCCTGACCCTTGCCACGGCGCAGCCTTCAGGCGAAGCCGGGTCCCCCGTCTGTCAATTGCTTCACCGTCTTGTCAAAATCGCTTTCCAAGTTATCTGTTTCTTGAATCCGCTTCTGGTTGAATTTTTTGTATTCAGCTTCGGCCAGCTCCTTTGCCATGTCATGAGAAATCCGGCCGGCATGGGTGAGAATGTCCCGCTCGTTGACCGATAAAAAAGCGTCCAATTTTTTAATCCATTCGGCCATATGCATGGGAATGCGGCGGATCAGTTCGTCAAAGTAGTCAAAGGGCTGATCCGGATTTTTCAGACGTTCGTCGTCTAACACAAACCCTTTAACAATATATTCCCGCAACCGCTGGGTGGCCCATATGCGGAAACGGGTGGCCACATGACTTTTGATTCGGTAGCCAACCGATATGATAGCGTCTAAGTTATAGAAATTAGTTCTGTATTTCTTTCCATCAGCGGCAGTTGTAAAGAATTTATTTACAACTGAATTTTCAGGCAATTCACCTTCTAGAAATATGTTTTTCAAGTGCTGGCCGACATTTTGCTTGGTAGTTTGAAAAAGCTCGGCCATAAGCTGCTGGGTCAGCCACACCGTTTCATCTTCCAGGCGAACCTCGATTTTGACCTGGCCGTCCTCGGCTTCATAGACAAGGAATTGGCCTTTGCCGGGGGTGTATCGTTCGCTAGGCACCAGATTCTTGTTCATCGGTCCTCGTTCCTTGTTTATCACTACATGATCTCACACAGTTGAATTTCTTAATTTCTGTGCACTCTGCCTCTGTGTGAGACATATTGCCCTTCTCCTGTCCCTTTTGGGGCTTTCCCGGAGGAGGAATCTATTTTATTTCTCGCCGGAACGGTAGAACCTCGTGGGGTCGCACGGGCATAGTCCGTGGTTTAATTAAAAGCAATTAGACCAAAAAGCTTCATACCTGTCAAGAACGTGAGTTGCTTTATGCGCAATTGTTATTCCACACCGGATGATTCTTTAAATATTTACTAACTACCTAAATTTATTATCATATTCACTTGAGCCGTCATTTTCAGGGCTATTGACCTCGTTGCAGAAATTCCAAGGACTGGTCAACATGCCGAATATTGTCACTTTCATGTTGACAAAGCTTGGCGCTGCCGTCATACTATGTAGGACTATTGACCAGGGGCCTCCATGCTGAAAATTTCGGAATTTGAGTGGGACGAAGGCAATTCGCTACACCTTGAACTCGGCCACGGCATTGAACCCGAAGAGGTCGAGGAAGTCTTTTGCGGTAAGCCGCTTTTCAGGAAAACAAAAAAGGGACACTATGCAGTTTTTGGACAGGCATTGAACGGAAGATACTTGACGGTTGTCTTTGAACTCAAATCCGGAGGTATTGCCCGACCCATAACCGGTTGGGATATGAACCGTGCGGAAGTGCGATACTACAAGAAGCACGGAGGATAGCTGATGAAAAAGCCAAAGAAAAAGAAAGAGTGGATCAAGTATTATGAAGATCGGGATATCTTGAAAGAGATCGCCGATGATCCGACCGATCTGATTCTTGACGAAAATCTGCGTCAGGAGATCCTTTCGGGCAAGCGAAAAAGGAATTTGAAAAACGTCACGATCAAAATTGATCCCCTTCAAATAATGGCTATAAAAAAACTCTCTACCATGAAGTCCATTCCCTATCAAACACTCATCCGGCATTGGCTTGCAGAGGGTATAAAACATGAATTGAATTCAGTCATTGAGTAATCCCGGCAGAACGCCCGAACAATGACCTCACGACTTATTATGAAAATAGTCTTTGGTCGTTTTGCAACTGACATAGGCAAGAACGTCTAAGCACCAGAGTCCCGATTTTTGATGAAAAAAGGGCGGCTGAAGGTTTTTCAGCCGCCCTTTTGACGTTTTGTGTGGCGGAGAGGGTGGGATTCGAACCCACGTGCCCCGCTATTCACGGGACAAATCGATTTCGAGTCGACCCCGTTACGACCACTTCGGTACCTCTCCGCTTCGGCGCATCCTGAAGAAACGCTGCATGAGCAAAGCGCATTCTTCCTGTAAAACGCCCGACACCACTTCGATCCGGTGATTCAACCGGCTGTCCGACGATAGATCATACAGGCTGCCGGCGGCCCCGGCCTTGGGGTCCGGCGCGCCGTAGACGAGCCTCTCGACCCTGGCGTTCAGTGCGGCCCCCATGCACATGGGGCACGGTTCAATAGTCGCCACCAGGGTAGCGCCCACCAAACGATAGTTGCCCAGCATACCCGCGGCCCGGCGGATAGCGAGCATTTCGGCATGGGCCGTCGGGTCATTCAGGGAAACGGGCCGATTATGGGCTTTTCCCATTATACGGCCTTCATTGTCAACTACCAACGCACCCACGGGAACCTCGCCTTCGTCAAAGGCCTTCCGGGCTTCGTCGAGGGCCTCTCTCATCAGCTGATAGAGATCATGGGGCATATGGTGTTGATTGTAGCAGTCTCTCAGCCCGTTCGTCAACCGGGCAGGACCCGCCTCGATTCAATGAATAGGGAAATTAGACAGGATCAACAGGATTAGCAGGATATTCAAGATTGTGTTTTCGATTTCCGGATGAAATCGAAAACCATTAATCCGCCTTAAAACCGGCGGGAAATTCCTTTTAAGGAAGGCAGGGCGAATATTCCCGCCGGTTGATATGCCCACTCGGAGTAGATAAAGGGTTTTTCTCGCCGCAGGCGATGAGCATTTTGCCCCTTTCTTCCGGAAAGGGGCAAATTATCCTTTTTTATCCTGTTAATCCTGTCTAATAATTTTTTTCATCTCTGCGGCGGCATATAAAATGCCGCCCTACAACGAAATGATTACGAGCACCGCTTTGCTGAGCATGAGCACGAATCACTTTGGATTCAATAATCACCCACTGAAAATCCGGAAGAGTCAATCTGGAGGCGGCGTTGGCACGTGAAACCCAACAAATGATTTCCCGAATCCCCTTGCGCCGGGTCTTCGGTCGCTATATGATGAATCGATCATCAAAACTTTGTTTAAATTAACCCTGTAAAATTTTTCAGTCTACGCCAATGCCATGACCGTCGAGCCCGACCTTGTGAACGAATCGCAGATCAACCGGGAAAAAGAAAAGGCCCGGCACCTCAGAAAATCGCAGTGGTGGCGAAACCGGATCCACAAAGGCATCTGCCATTACTGCGGCGCCGAGGTCGGACGCGATCGATTGACCATGGACCACGTGGTTCCCCTCAGCCGCGGCGGAAAGAGCCGAAAGGGAAATGTGGTTCCCTGCTGCAAAGAGTGCAATAGCCGCAAAAGAACCATGCTGCCCATCGAATGGGAGGAATACCTTGTGTCACTCTCAGACCGGGTGGGAGATGAATAGGGCGCAGGGCGGGGGCTGAATATCCAATAATGAACACCGAATTATTCGATATTCTCTTTCAAGCGTGTCTTTGAACGAAAAACCCTCACTTCCATTCCTTCGACGGCCCGTCCGCTTGCCCCCGCGCCCGCCCGGTCGCAGGCCCGCCCCAGGTTTACGGATATCTCCAGATGTCCGGAGCTTCCTATCACGGCGAGCGGCTCTCCTTCCCCCTTCTCCGAGTAGCTGCCGGCGAGCCCCTCAACCTCCAACTCACCCACACGAATGACCGGACGGCCGGCCCCCAGGAACTTCTCCAGCATCTCCCTCCGGATATTGGTGATCAGGTTGCCGAAGTGGTCCGCGCGGACCACCTCGCCGATCAAAACGCCGTCTTTTTCCCGGGGTTCGTGAAGAGGAAGCTCAACCGGATCGTCTATGGGAGCGCCCGTCTTCAGGGGGTCGACACCGCGGGACAGGTGTGCCGCCACGGGGGCGAAGATGTCGCGGCCATGAAACGTGTTGCTGACCTCAGGGAGGAAATACCGGCTCTCGGTCAGGTTGATGATTTTGGCCGATTCCGCGCCCGCAATAATCGGCCAGAAGATGCCGTTATCCGGTCCCACGAAGAAATGATCATCCGTCTCTACGGCTATGGCACGGCGGACACCGCCCACGCCGGGATCCACCACGGCCAGATGCACGGTGCCGGCGGGAAAAAACGGATACGTCTCCTTGATCAGAAGAGCGGCCCCGGAAACGGATCCGGGCGCCGCCTGGTGCGTGATGTCGATGAGGCGGGCATGGGGGTGGATGGAGAGGATCACCCCCTTCATGATACCCGCGTAAGGCTCTTCAAGGCCGAAGTCGGTTAGGAGAGTTATGATGCCGGAAGGTTTCAGTCCCATGCTTCCACCAGACGAGGGACGATCTTCCCGGCCTTGAGCTCTTCCCTGACGGCTTTGATCTTGTCTTCCATCCGTGCC
>JAFDIX010000432.1 GCA_019307805.1 Deltaproteobacteria bacterium
CCCCTGCACCACCCCGTGCAGGATGTCTCACCCCATGACTCAATACGCCGAACTTATTTAATGAATCTTCGGCCACTCTGCCGACTGCGATGACGGTTCTGCCGGGGAAGAGTCTGAGAAACCGCTTCAATACATCCTGACCAATGACCATCTCCCGCAGGTGGGGTTTTCTGTTGCTCAACATCCCCCTTTTGGGATCATAGGGATGCCACGCAAAGGCATTCCAGAGGACAAAGGCGCTTGAAGAAAACTTTGATCTCATAATCGCGTCCCAGACGATGGTTGCCGTTGGCTCAGTGAAGCCATTGGGCTTCCTCTCCGGTCTGCTCGTGCGCAGGGCCTTTATTCCCGGCAAAACCCGCTCCGGCGTAATGCCCTTTTCCCTTTGTAAACCCAGAAGGATACGCTCGGAGGTCATGGCTATACCGGTAAAATGCCCTCCCTGATAACCCAGTGCTTCCCCTATAATAAGAAATCTCGCTTCCACGAGCCTTGCATCAAGATAGTGCTCCAGATGAGATCGCCGTATCATCGGGGAATCGGACCCTATATCATTTTCTCTATCCACATCCACCCATGGATTAAAGACCGCATCAAATGCCGGTGACCGGGTCAGGGCCCCAAGAAACAGGGAAAGGTCTTTTTTGCCCCCGGTTTTAGGTTGTCCTTTTTTCATGACTCATTCGTCTCCATAATCTTGGTCTCCTGAATAAAGAATCCGGGACCATCTCTTCCATCGGGAAAGGCCCTGGCATTGTTTTATGTACCCGATTGGAGGGTCGATTTAACCTTGGGGAACAGAGGAGGTAGGAGCCTATGCCCCTTTTCAGTGATTGCCTGGATGGGGCCGCTAAGAATGCCGGCAGTACTGAGATTACTGCGATTGTTATCACGGGGGATTCGGGCATACAGGTCCGGTGCAGAACCCATGACACGATGCCCTGCGATAGCCTTTCTGAATATATCACCAAAAAAGTCTGTCAGGGATTTTTGAAAAGGGGTTTAGATGCCTGTGAAGAAAACAGGAAACGGAAAGGACTCTCTACTCTTCTCCGAAACTCGCCAATCCATCCTTTTCGGAATCATAGATAGTCAATACGTTGTGTAGCCCCATCATCCGAAAGAGCTCCATGACATTGGGGCGTATTGATGAAACCTTCAGTTCTCCTCCCATTTGAGCGGCCCAGTGGTTAAAAGAGAGAAAGACCCGTACCACAGCACTACTTACGTAATTTACATTCTTCATCACCAAAAGGATTTTTTTCTTGCCGGCTCTCATAACCTGACTGAATTCATAATTCAGGTCGTCCACTGTGAGTGAGTCAAGATGCCCCTTCAATCGGATGATAGTCACACCTTGTTTCTCAGAGTGTTTCGCTCTCAGAACCATTCCCCTCCCCCTTTCTCCTCTTGCCGAATCCTTATGCCCACAAGTTCAGGCAAAAGAGCCCTGCAGTTTGAAATTATAGTGCCCCTTCTCTTCAATAGCCTTGCTGCCCATCACCTGGTACCACAACGATCAGAATAGGAGAACTGATTCCCGGTGTCAACGGCTAAAAGCCCTTGAACTCTGACCTTGCTTCCAGGGCAAGAATTCCTATACTGGATTTAACCTTTAGCCTCAGGAGGGTAAACCTCAGGCGGGCCTGTCCGCCCTCCTGGGGCGGGTAAACCTCAGGCGTATTAACCCCCCTTCCCCTTGCCTGAAGCCATCTCAAGGATATGGGCAAAATCGGTCATCATTCCATCAGGGCCCAGCTTTTTGATTCGAATAAACTCATCCTGGCTGTTGACGGTATATACCATAACCTTTATTCCCATATCGTGGGCTGTTTTGATGATTTCCGGGCGGGCCTGACTTTTGGATATGTAGACCCAGTCCAAGCCCATCTGTTTCACACCCAGGAGCCAGCCCTTGGAAATCGGGGAACCAAGAGGGGCATCATGGGCAACCTCACAGTCGCTGTATTGCTTCATGGAAGATGCAATATAGCGACTAAAACTGTCCAAAATGACACGGTGATCCATGTTCAGACGCTTGAGCAGCCTTGCTGTCCCATGGATCAAATGAGAATCCAGAAAATAAGTAGGTTGTGGTTTAAGCTCTATGAGGAACCGGACCCTGTCCCCGAACTTTCCAAGAATCTCCTCCAGGGTGGAAATATTATTCATCTTCGGTATCTGCCGCAATGCATCGAGGCTCAGGTTGCTCACCAGTTCCTCATTCCCTCCGGTGTCTCGAACAACACTGTCATGTATGACGACAGGGATGAGGTCATGGGTGAGGTTCACATCCACCTCGATCCACTGGAATCCGGCATCAATGGCCCGCTCAATGGATTTTATGTCATTGCCCGTCCTGTCATCCGGGGCCCCATGTGTATTGCCCCGATGGGAAACCATAATAGGTTGATCCCAGGCTATGGCAGGAGATGGTCCTTTCCTGCCATCCTCTTCCGGCTGGTGTGACTGCAGGAGGTCTGCAAAACGGTAATTGATCTTCAGCAACAGCTTCAAAAAGCTGATTTCCCTCCCCCCGCGCTCATCCGGAGAGTATTCAACGGCCTGGTTCGATTTTGATTGGGGGAGAATAAAGACCTCTCTTCTCTTCCTGTCAAAGACCCATGACTGGTGATCCCCCCATACATAGACCTTATCCAGACCTCTGCTCACAGAACAGAGCAGTCGTTCGGATGACCAATCGTGTGCCAGAATATTTACCCCTTGATTACAGGGGGCTGCAGGGATCCCTAAAAGATGTGCCATTGTTGCGGGAATATCAGAATGCCCGGCCAGACGGGAAAGAGTGGAGGCGTCGGTCCCCCGTTTTTCCTGCCCAAGGCCCGAGATGATCAATGGAACCTGAAAATTGTATCGCGAGAAGAAACCCTCTGCCTGCATGGGATGATCACTCACAATAAAAAGCTGTGTTCCCTTAGGCTTTTCGTGTTTCACATACCAACGGTAGAATGCCCGAAGCTCCTCGTCCAGGTAAACAATAGACTTCAGGTATTTCTTTCGCTCCCTGGAGAGTTTGGGGTGAGAATCAATAATTTTCTTCTGAATGAGAGGGTTCCGGGCCCTCTTCTCCCACCCCGACGGCAACGTGTATGGATGATGGGTGCTGAGGGTAAAAAGGGTGGTAAAATAAGGAGTATCCCTGTTGTTTTTGCGGTGAGTCTCAATCCAGTCCCTTAACTGCAGCAACATTTCTCCATCGGGATATCCCCAACCGTATTTCTCCCTCTTGCTATTGGGGTCATATTCAATGATTTCTTCGAAACCCACCCTGCTCAAAATCACCCTTTGTTTCTCGAAACCCAGATCCCCACCGTGAAAATATGCACTCCGATATCCGTGCTCTGCTAACACGCGAGGGAACCCCTTTAAATCCGGAAGAAAATCAAGCTGGCTATATTTGACAGCGGTTTCAGGAATCATTCCCGTGAAAAGGGGAAACATCGCCTGGAGGCTTCCCTCCCCTGCCGGGAAAAAGTTCTCAAAATAGAGGTTTTCGCGAGCAATCCTCTGCAGATGGGGCATGATTGGAAGACCATCCACCTCGATTTCAAATTGCTTCCGACCAATGCTTTCCAGGATGAGGAAGATCATACTGCGTCCGTTCCCCTTGATTGGTGCACCTTTGCCGCTGCCTCCCGTGCAGAGGGGGTTCCCCGGGGAGAAGGTTTTCATGGGCTCACGATTACCGAGGAATCGCCGCAGTGATTCAATCTCGCTCCTGGTAATGGTGGTTTTTCCGGTGGGCTGCTCAGTGGACTTCCCCAGGTCCGTGAGGATTGAAAAGAGCGGGGTGATATCGTTAGCCTTTATGCCTA
>JAFDIX010000433.1 GCA_019307805.1 Deltaproteobacteria bacterium
AAAAAATGGAGCGAAGCGACATCCACATTCGATGTTCGATGTTGAGCGTTCGATGTTCGACGTTCATCTTTTTTCTGTTTGATATTTGGGATTTCATTAAATCGATGAACTTTCAACAAAACAAATCCCCTTTAGGGATAAGCAAAGCATGATCCTCCGGACCAGAAGCATTTACTCGAATGGGGGTTCCCTGCTGTCAAAAGAATGATTATATTAAGAGGATAATGAAAAGCACATAATCCTCTAAAGAAGGAGATGACACCATCATGAAACTCAAGAATGGCGCTGAATACATGGAAAGCCTGAGAAAGATAAAGCCCTCTGTCTACTATAAGGGTGAAAAGATCCTGGATGTGACCCGGCATCCTGCCACGGCCCCCCACGTGAGGGCAGCGGCCATGACCTATGCCCTTGCCTCTGATGAAGAATATCGTGATCTGGCAACGGCCACGTCCCATCTGACAGGCAGGACCATCAGCCGTTTCACCCACGTGCATCAGAATGTGGAGGATCTGATCAAAAAGGTCAAGCTCCTTCGCGTGCTCGGACAGAAGACCGGGACCTGCTTTCAGCGCTGCGTGGGCTTTGACGGCATCAATTCGGTCTATTCAGTGACCTATGAGATGGATAAAAAAAATGGATCCGACTATTTTGAGCGGTTCAAGGATTGGCTGGTGCACATTCAAGACGAGAACTTTATGGTGGTTGGTGCCATGACCGATCCCAAAGGTGATCGATCGAAGGGTCCTGCGGACCAGCCCGACCCTGACCAATACGTGCATATTGTGGATCGTTCTTCGGACGGGATCGTTATTCGAGGGGCCAAGCTTCATATGACGGGCGGGGTCAACTCCCACGAGATCCTGGTGATGCCCACGACAACCATGGACGAGCAGGCAAAAGACTATGCCGTGACCTGTGCCATTCCTGTGGATGCCCCGGGCATCACCATGATTTTCGGGCGTCAGACAAGCGATGACCGGAGGGACAAACTGGAGCGGATTGACACTGGTAAGCCGGCCTTCGGTGCTGTTGGGGGAGAGGCGCTTATCGCCTTTGAGGATGTATTTGTGCCCAAGGAAAGAATCTTCATGGATGGAGAGACGGATTTTACCAATTCCCTTGTCTACCGGTTTGCTGCCCACCATCGGGCAAATTATGGCGCCTGTAAAACAGGCCTGATGGATGTCCTTACCGGGGCTGTGACCTATTTGGCCCAGGCCCAGGGGACGGCCGGGGCCTCCCACGTGAAAGACAAAATAACAGAGATGATTCACCTCAGTGAAACCCTCTACTGCTCTTCTATCGCGTGTTCGGCCGAGGGTTTTCCGACCGAATCGGGGGCCTTTATGGTAGACACCATGCTGGCAAATGTGTGCAAGCAGAACGTGACACGCTTCCACTTTGAGGTGGCCCGTCTGGCCCTGGATCTTGCAGGCGGATTTATCGCAACACTCCCAAGCCAGTATGACCTGGAAAGTGAAGACGTGGGCCATCTGGTCAAAAAGTATTTTTCCGGTGTGGAAGGTATCCCCACCGAACACCGGATTAAGATAGCCCGCCTCATCGAGGCCATGACGGGTGGAACAGCCCTTGTGGAATCCATGCACGGTGCCGGCTCACCCCAGGCCCAGAGGATTATGATCCTGAGAGAGGGGGATTTGGGAAAAAAAATAAAGCTGGCAAAGGCCTTATTGGGCATTCCTCAGGAAAATTAGTGTCCCCATCATCTATGAGATAGTCCATGGTATCACTTTCCATGACTTGATGGATGCCGACAGTGCCTGTGACCAGCCCATCAGGGAAGCCGTGGAACGCCTGGAGGCTCGCGGGGTGAATGTAATCCTAGGGGCCTGCGGCTCATTTGGACACTGGCAGAACCGCATTACCCAGTATGCCAATGTACCCGTTTACGTTTCCATCATGACCCAGGTCCCCTTTGTTATCTCCGGGCTTCCGGCCGAACAGAAACTGGGTGTGGTGTTTGCCAATCCCGATGCTTTCACACAACGGTTGAAGGATGAGTGCGGAATATCGGAAGCGGACTGTGACAGGATAGTGATTGTCGGCGCAAATGAAATTCCTGCATTTGACCTATTGTATGAACAGGGGACTGAAGCCGATGCGCGGGCACTCGAACAGGACATTGTTGCCCTTCTTGTGAAGTCCAGGGAGCAGAACCCGGAAATCGGCGCCTGGTTGTTTCAGTGCAGCGAACTGCCCGTGTATGCCGGTGCGGTACAGGAGGCAACAGGATTGGCTGTCTTCGATATGACGGTGCTCATTGATCACCTCCACAGGGTTGCCACCAGAACCCGGTATGCTTGAATTTCCTACCGTAGGTTCTACTCAAAATTTCCAATACGAACAGAGCCTGATACTTTTGTACGTCATTCCGGCGAAAGCCGGAATCCAGGCGCATTTAAACTGGACTCCTGCCTTCGCAGGAGTGACAGTAATTATGCAAATTATTTATAGGACAGCACATTAGGGTGGTGTCGGTAAAGGCTCGACAATGGTGGCACCACCGTCAATCACGATCTCCGTGCCGGTGATAAATCGCGAATCATCTGTGGCGAGGAACAGGGCCAGGTCGGCAACTTCTTCGGGCCTTCCGGGCCTTGAAACAGGGGGGGTGAGGTGGGGTGTTAAGTCCTCCAGATTGCGCGGACCTCTCTGGGGCGTCCATTCCCGGTCAGCCGTATCAATGTCCCCGGGAATGATGGTGTTCACGGTAATGTTGTGTTCACCCATCTCCAGTGCCAGTGCCTTTGTGAAGGCCGAAACAGCGCCTTTAGAGGCCGCGTATGCGGTTGAATATCGATAGACGACCTTTGTGCCCGTGATGGAGGATATGTTGACAATCTTACCGTATTCCTGTTCCACCATGTAAGAAATCACGGCCTTGCAGCAGTTAAATACCGTTCGAAGGTTCCTGTCCATGACCGTGTTCCAATACTCTTCAGACAGTTCCAGGAAATTGGGTCTTGGGGGCAATGACCCGCCCACGGCATTGCAGAGTATATCGATCCTGCCAAGCTGATCAATGGCCTTATCGACCATTTCCTTTGTTTCACCGAAATTTGTGAGATCGGCTTTGAAACCAACCGCCGAATAGCCCTCAGCACGAAGCTCATCAGCACGCTCCAAAACCTGGTCAGCGATGTCGGTGAGAATGACACTGCACCCTTCTTTGGCAAATAGCCTCCCCATGGCAAAGCCCATGCCTCGAGGTCTGGCCGCGCCTGTGATGAGCGCAACCCTCCCTCTCAGCCTATCCATGCCGGGATTTGATTTGTCCATAGATCAAGATAGCAATAAGCTTTGTGTCCCTCTCGGGGATGGTTGAAACCCCTCGCCTTGAAGCGAAATAAGTTTACGATGTCCTGAGGTAAATTGTCGTTCGAGCTTCCAATGATTTGGCATTCATGTCGTCATTCCGGCGAAAGCCGGAATCTAGTGTCGTTGATACGACCGGTTTTCCTGGATACCGGCTTTCGCCGGTATGACGTTGTTTTCTGTCTTCAGTCCTCCGTCCTCTGTCATCCGTCTATATGGCGCACCACCCGTCGTCCACGATGAGATCCAGGCCATGGACTGCGGTTGAATCCTCCGAGGCCAGGAAGACGGCGGCCCCTGCCATTTCTTCCGTCGTGATGTAGGCACGACCCGTGGGGGTTCGGCTTGCCATAAGTTTCACGAACTCGGGATCGGCCTGGAGATGTTCGTTGAGCGGTGTCGCGGTGTTGCCTGGGGAGACGCAATTTACGTTGATGCCGAACTGGGCAATTTCTGCGGACAGGGCCTTCATGAGCATGAGAACCCCCCCCTTGCT
>JAFDIX010001018.1 GCA_019307805.1 Deltaproteobacteria bacterium
AGCATTGCAAAAAGAATGATTTCAGTTCCCTACAGCATGGACACATCTGAACGGATCAGACACATGCAGGCCCTTGCCGGAGACTACCAGATTGATGGGGCTATTAACCCCTGTCACTGGGGATGCCGCCAGGGGACAGGTGCAAGAGGTCTGATTTCAAAAGGCCTTAAAGATGTCAATGTGCCTGTGCTGAACCTTGAAATCGATTGTGTGGATTCAAGGAATCTTGCTAAAGGTCAGATAGAAACCAGGGTAGAAGCCTTTATAGAAATGCTTTCTTAGAAAAAATTGTTTTTTCTATGACTTAGGAGAAAATCTAATGTATTTCCTTGGTATTGATATCGGCAGTCTTTCCTGTGATGCAGTATCCCCACCGGGGTAAAAAACATCGAATCCATTGCCCGGGTGAAAAAGGATGTCCTTGATGCATCCGAAATTACGGAGAAGGATATCCGATCAATCATTTCCACAGGATATGGCAGGTCCCGGGTCACAGAAAGAGACGGTGCGGTCACTGAGATCACCTGTCATGCAAAAGGAATAAAGCACGTGATTCCTGAGACCCGGATTCTCATTGATATAGGGGGACAGGACAGCAAAGCAATGAAGCTTGATCCGGACGGAAACGTGGTGGATTTTGCCATGAATGATAAATGCGCCGCAGGAACCGGCAGGTTCCTGGAAGCAATGGCAAGGGCTCTGGAAGTGGATATCAACGAATTGGGAGACCTGGACAAAGAAGCGACAAGCGACCTTGTCCTTAGCAGCATGTGTACGGTATTTGCTGAAAGTGAAGTCGTTTCGCTAATTGCCAGCGGTACCGAGCAGAAAGAGATTGCAAAAGGTCTTAACCGGGCCATTGCAGCAAGGACCAGTTCCCTTGTTAAAAGGGTGGCCAAAAATACCGACGGCCTTACCGTCTCCATGTCCGGCGGTGTGGCACGGAATAGGGGAGTGGTAAAGGCCGTTGCGGAAAGTATGAACATCGAAAAGGTAAACACCCCTGAAACACCGGATATCATTGGTGCCCTGGGCGCAGCAATAATTGCCTTTGAAAGAAGTTTATGAGCTTAGAGAAAAAATATACGGATGATTTTAGATGATTCAGATCATTTCGCTGACTTTAAAATATTTAAAAAATCTTCCTCCAGCTCAGCACCTGAGGCGTCCGGAGCATATCCGATCATCAATATCCAGCTTTTTTTTGTTTTCATGACCGCCATGGGTGATTGCAGGGCCACCGTCATACTGCCTGCATCAAGAAAACCCTGCCACAATTCCACCTTTGGCTTATAACCTTTTTCGGTTCTGATTTTTTTGGGCTTTTTAAGCTGTTTTTGCCCTTTGGGATAGACTACTGCCAAGCTCTTAAGGCCGCGTATACGAATATTCGTATAATTAAGAAGGGCACCACGGTAGGAAAAAATGAGAATTGAAGCGCCCGGAATGCTTTTTGACTGCAACGTCCCGTACGGACCATCCAGCCGGTAAAGTGAGAGACAGATATTTATGTCTGAATTCAGCCTGTCCTCCTGCGGTATAGCTATTACTAAAAAACATAAGCACAAGAGCAGCTGCCAATAAAAACCTATATCTTAGTAAAATTCCAAATTTTTTAATCATGGGATGCCTCCTTATATTATGGTCATTATATAACAATCATGATGGCGAGGCAAGGGAGAAAAACACACACAGAAGGAGCACACCATATCCTATCCCATTTGAGTTCTCTCTTCATGAACCTTATGGCAATCGCCTGCCCGAATTTCATACCGTCTTTTTTCCGTAAATGGCAAAATAGGTGACCGGGATTACCACCAGAGTAAATAAGGTGGAGGCAAACAGCCCGAAGATCAGGGTCCAGGCAAGGCCTGAGAAAATCGGGTCCAGGGTGATGGGCAATGCCCCAAGGGCGGTGGTTGCCGCAGTCAGCAGGATGGGCCGCATTCGGATGGCCCCGCTCTGCAGAATCGCTTCTTTTACCGGGGTGCCGGCCTTTATGGCATCCTGGATAAACTCGATCAATACAATGGAGTTG
>JAFDIX010000050.1 GCA_019307805.1 Deltaproteobacteria bacterium
GAGATGCCTGCCGGACAAGATGAAGCGATCGGTGAATACGGAATCATCAATAGCCACATTAATTTGTCGGCTCTTTATTCCCATGACCGTCCTGTGCCCCGTCTTGTTATTGTGCATAAGGGCCTTTTTGGCCATCCAGACATCTCCTTCCAGGTTCACTAATTCGTGGTTTGTTTGTGTCTTTATCAACCTGTCACGCCTGCCGTAAAACTCCAATTTCAGAGCATAGAAGATATCTTTCCTCACCCAGACCACACGTTTGGTATATGCGCTCTCTCTCTGTTTCTCCTTGGTGGCAGGCAATATCTCAACCACGTAGCACGGGTTACCATCCAGGGTATCGCTGCTTTTCAGCGTGTAGTTGTAGTTCTCTATGGCATCCGGCTGAAGATCTTCATAGGTGAAATCGGTCCCCATGAAGTAACTCTTTTTACTCTGGGTGGCTATACGCTGCATTTTTTTATGGCCCGGCAAATACACCCACTGTTTGCTGTTACCACCTGGAAGCTCCCATGTTAAAAGCGCTGTACCAGCCACATCCTTCGGTTCCATAAAAACAATCAGGCCCCTTTTCAGGCCGTCATTGAATTCTTTGCCATAGCGGCGAATGAGGCGTTTCTTCTTATGCCCTTTTTTATCGGCGAGCAACATGACCGTGGTGGCGATGTCGCTTTTGACGCTATGCCTTTTCCGTTGTTCCTCTATAATTTGTTTCCCGGTGAGTTCTTCGGCCAGAGCACAAACTGGCACCAGGAACAAAACAGCCAGCAAAGTCGCGACGGTTCTCTTCATGGCCTTCTCCCCCATTTTAGACGTTTGCAATAGTCATAATATACATTGGAGACATAGACAAGGCTCTCAATGGTCAGGGTTCCGACACCCGGTTGATGATGTCGTGTAAAATCCGTTTCTCATCCTTTCCAATTTTCAATTGGGACTTTTCATACCCGTCGCTGATCATGACCAGGGTCCCCTTTCCCATTTCCATATACATGGCGGCGATAAGAAAAAACAGGGAATCCCGCTCATCGGATTTCTCCAGACCTTCGGCCGATTCCTTTGCCTGGGCCAGGATGGCGGCAGCCATTTTTTTCTCTTTCCCCCGGGAATAAACACCGGCGAATGTGATCAAAATGTCGACCTTTGAACGCACGTCCTTCGGGGCAGTGCCATGGGCGTTCGTCATGGCCTGGGCCAGGGTGGCAAGCCCCCTATCCCTTTGCCCGGTCTTCAATTGATTTTCACCGATGTCAAGCAATGCTTTGATTCGAAGTCCGGGGTCCTCAACACCACCCACGATCCCCATGGCGTTCTCCACCTGGCCCAGTTCGGCATATTTCACCGCTATCATGAGAAAGGCCTCCTTTTGAAAGGGGCTTCCCTCCATGCCCTCAGCCAGATCGATGGCTTCATCACAGTGTCTGGTATCCAGGTAGGGGCTTTTCAATATTTTCTCAAGGCTCCTCATTTTTTTTGTATCCACCATAATATGCTCTGCGGTCTTGAGGGCCTTGGAGAGAAAAACCGAAGCTTTGCCCTCCTCCCCCATGTCAAAATATTTCTGAGAGATATCCGCATACCGGTCGGCCCTCTGATTCATGGCGCCGATTGCAGGGATGACCTCGAGCGCCCTTGACAGCAAAGCATATGCATGGCCCGTTCGTCCTGATTTCATGGCCTCTTCAACCATTCTGAGGATGGGGCCCACCTTCTCGTGCCCCTTTCCACCCAAATCGAGAATCCGGAAAGCATCGTCGTAACGCCCCTTTTTGGCAAATCCCTCTGCGATGAGCATCAGGGGTCTTGTTGTGCCAAAGAGGCTGCGTTTCTGCTTTCCCGGATTGAGGGATTCGGCTATCTCCAGGGCCTTTTCATAATCCCCCGCCTCGATATATTTCCTTGCGATGTAGCCCAGCAGGTCGACCTGAGGAATGGCCGGGGGCGAGCCGTACTCGATTCGGTTGGTCATCTCGAGGGCCTGAGACAGGAGATCCCTGGTCCTGTCCTTTTTCCCGGCATCAGCATACCTCCCGGCGATCCCGGCCAGTTGAAAGATCTTGTGGGTGCTCTCCCCCATATTCTGCACGATCTCCAGCACCTCGTCATAGTGATGGTCTTGAATGGTGGGCGATCTCAGAATAATAATCCCCAGCACATATGATTTGGAAAAGGGGACTTCAATGCTCCCTGCCGCCTGAATAGCGAGTGACAACAGCTTTGAGGCCTGGTCTACCTGCCCCCCCTTTCCCAACGCCTTTGCGATACCCGTGAGGGTCTCGGCCTTCTTTTTGGGGTCCTGGATGTCGTCCGTCACTTTTGCGGCCCTTTCAAAATGGCCTGCCTTTGCGCATCCCAGGGCAACCTCCTTGAAGGCATCGTCCCTGAAAAAAGAATCTTTTATCTCTCCGGCAACATCAACCGCCTTCCCGCATGCTCCGGCAGATGCCATTCGGGTTGCCACCCCCTCAAGAGTGCTCCTCCTGAGAGAGGCATTCCCTATTTCCCGGGCCGTTACCAGGGCCATTTCATATTTCCCGAAGGTAGCAAACCCCTCGGCGATTTTTTCCCTGGTCTTTGCCATAAGAGGACTGTCTTCCATGGCCCCGGCCGCTTTCATGACCTCCTCATAGTCCGTGACCTTTGCCGATTTTGCACTGACTACCCTGTTGAAGGCGAGCAGCTTCTTTTGGGGATCTTTTATGGTTTGTGCAATCAACAGGGCGCATGTTAAAAAATCCCTTTCTGCAGCAGCCTTTGCCTTGAGTGTGGGGATAATGACCTTGCGCAGTTCCTGAAGGGTATTGGGACCGACTCTCTTTTCGCCGTTTCTCAGCCCCTTTGCCAATTCCAAATCCGGATACCTCTCGGTGATGGCCATGGCCTTCCCGGCGGCATCTTCATAGAGTTTAAGGCCTTCTGAAAAGCTTTGCCCGGTTGCCGCCAGTGCAGATTGTGCAAGTCCCTCAGCTTCCATAAACTGCTGCTCAGCATCCTGTTTGTCATTGGTGCAGGCGATTGCAAGAACTACCGCCGCCAAAGTGATCATGTGCCATAAACCTTTTCTCATCCTCCAGGGTCCCCTCTCTTTTTTCTATGGAACGCTCGCCATTCTGTATCCAGCATCACGAAGCAACTACAATTATGGAATGTCACAAAAACTTGACCCAAGATTATAAATCTTGGGTTGTGAACGCTCCTAATCATGCCGAAGTATACCTATCAGATTTTTGCAGGAAAAGGCACCCCTTTGCCATAGGTAACTACACAGGTTGTGACAAAAGGCCGATAGTTTTCAATGTGTGGACATCAGGTCTCCCTTTTGTTATAGTTCTGGGCTTGATTATCGCAGGTAATTTGTATAGAAAACGCAGGAATAACTGGCGATTTTCAGCATTTTTGGTTTTCCTTTTCACGGGGTGGGTGATATGCCGACGAGCGAATCGCGAAAAAAACCGAGAATTGGTTCCCACAACCTCGTCTCCTACGTGTGTATGGATGAGGACAATCATGCAGTAAAACAGGGGATAGGAAGGACCCTGAACATCAGTGAAGGGGGGATCCTCCTGGAGACCCATTCCCCCATTGAAGCGGGGCGTATTGTCTCTCTCACGATTGGAATGGAGGATGATCTCATGGATTTCAGAGGAAAAATCGCCCACAGCAAAGAGCGGGATGACGGAAGGGTTGAAAACGGGATTGAGTTTATGACAATGAATGCAGAGGAGATGCAATTCCTGCAGCAATTCATAACCATATTCAAGGGAGAAGAGGAAGGATCCTAGGGGTTGCGACATGTCGGAAAAGGAACAACTAAAGGCATTGGTCAAGGAGGCGGAGATTTACCACAGCCAAGGCCTTTTGGACCAGGCCTTGGAGAAATACCATGATATCCTTGAATTTGTTGAGGGCCATGAAAGGCTTTCAAAAGACGAAAAACTCGTTGAGGCGGTGAACCGGAAGATACAAACCGTGGAAGGCAAACTTGCCGAGATCGAAGCAGCCGATGATAAGCCCGAGCTCAGCGAGGATGTTCAATCCCTTATAGGCAAACTATTCGCCTTTTCAAAGAGCAAGGACCGGGCAGCCATTGAGGCGGGCATTGCCCTTGCCAAGTTCGGACAGTATGAGAAGGCTGTTGAGGAATTTCAAAGGCTCATCAAGGAAGGAATTCTGCCGCTTCAGGCCGCCATGAATCTCATGCGGTGTCATCTCACCCTCTCTTCACCCGATGGCGCCATCAATGAATTCAAACGGTGGGTTTCCCGGAATGTCTTTTCAACCGGGGACCTTAAATACCTGCGGAAATTTCTTGAGAATGCCCTTTCAAAAAAGGGCATCCAGGCCGATCTGCCCCAGATAGAAGGGGGGAAACCGGCAAAAGAGCGGCCTGCTGAAAAAGAAGAAGCGGAGGAGGAAGAGATTCTCGCCCTCTCTTCTGTCACCATAACACTGCCCGAAGGTCCTCGAAAAGGAGAGTCCGAGGAATTTGAGGTGAACTTTCAATCCGGGAATGCTATTAGTATCATTATCTCATCCAAAGAGAAGGACCTGTCAACGGCCTTTGAGAACGGACAGGCCTTAACGAACATACAGTGTTTTTCGTCCATGGGTGTGTTCAATAGCAACGGTATTGTTTCCGGGAAAGCCCTGATCAGTTCCGGTCCCAAAAAAGGGGACTTCGCAGTGGACATCACGATCCATGAGGAATAAATAGAGATTTGCATCGAAAAGTTTTCACTTCGGCTACTGATATAGAGAAGGAATGGGGAAAGAGCGGAGACCATGGCTGTCTTTAATGCAAAAGATAGGGTGATTGAATGTAAGGTCGTCTATTACGGCCCTGGACGGTGTGGCAAGACGACAAATCTGGAGTACATCTTCAAGGCCGGGAAAAAGTATACCACAAGCGATATGGTCTCCATCAATACCAAGGGGGACAGGACCCTGTTCTTTGATTTTCTCCCCATCGGACTGGGGAAAATAAAGGGGTGTGATGTCAAGGTCCAGCTCTATACGGTACCGGGTCAGCAAAAATACAGTTCCACCAGAAAACTGGTGCTCAAGAATGTGGATGGAGTTGTATTTGTCGCCGATTCTCTTGAAATCCGTCGCAAAGCGAATATGTTGTCTCTGAAGGATCTTAACGACAATCTCAAAGAGCAGAACCTGAGCATTTTCAAAATACCGGTTGTTTTGCAATACAACAAACGGGATCTGGGTGATGAGGGTCTTCCCATCTTACCAATAGAGGTCATGGAAAAGGACCTGAACTCCAAACTCAAGGCCCCCTCCTTTCCCGGGAGTGCAGTGAAAGGCGATGGTGTAGGCCAGACCCTGAAGAAGTGTCTTTCACTCACACTCGGCTATCTTCAGAAGGAACTACAATGGTCGGAATAAGGGGCTGCCATGGACGATAGGGTCGTTTTTTCAGGGAGCCTCGAATTCATCAGCCTGGCGGACATCTTCCAGATACTCGGCGGAAACGGCAGCAGCGGGTCACTGCGCATGACCAGTAAACATGCGCCGGGTCCAGGCATTATCCATTTCATTAATGGGGACCCTGTCAACGCCGTTACCGGTGCACTCAAAGGGCTTAAGGCCGTCCATGCCCTCTTTGGGTGGCTGGAAGGCAAATTTGAATTTCAGGAGGGAGACCCAAAGGTCGGTAAGTCCATCAAAGAGAGCAGAATGCAGATTGTGCTCGATGCCCTGAGCATGCTGGATGACGGTGCCATCCCGAAGATCGGCCCACCGTCCCTTGATGATTCGACACCAGGGGATGGCGGCGACGAGGACCGGCCCGCCCTTCAGGTGATCAAAGGCCCCCTTCCGGACTATTCCTATATCATTGGAGAGGAAGAATTCCGTGACGGAGAAAGAATCGTCAAGCAGGGAGGACACGGCAAGTGGCTGTGGGTCATTTTTGAAGGGGAAGTCGATGTCTTCCGAGAAATCCCTGACGGCGACCTTACCATTGCGAGGCTTGGAGAGGGTTGTTTTATTGGAACCTTTGCCGCCCTCCTTTTCAGGGAATACGCACGCACCGCCACAGTAAAAGCAGTGGGGAATGTGCGATTGGGACTCATCGATACCGAGCAGCTCTCCACTGTCTTTAACTCCCTTTCTTCGGGATTCAGGAAAATTCTTCTCAGCCTGGATCAGAGATTGAAACTCATCAGCCAAACGGCGGTGGATGTCTACACCAAAAGCGACAACCTGAAAAAACCCTCCAGCGACCAGAAAACCATCATAAAAAAAGGCTCTTCAAAAGAGGAACTTTTCACTATTAAGGAGGGCCATGCCCAAATCGTCACTCCTACCAAGAAAGGGCCATTGACCCTGTGCAACCTTGAGCAGGATGCGGTGTTCGGATATATCCCCTTCCTGGATATGGGCCATGAACTGGCACATGCCTCTGTCACAGCGACCCCGGACCTGAAAGCCGTTAAGCTCGATATAACAACCATGCAGGAAGAGTATGATGCCCTCCCCGGTACATTTCAGAATCTGATATATGTCCTGGGCACCCTCATATTTTCAACGACCCGAATGACCTGCCGCTGGCATGAGGAAAAATAAACTGCTGGAAGACAGCCGCCGTCGCCCTATGGGCTATGGCGTGCCAAGGAGGGCGGAGGGCAGAAGACAGAGGAGGGTAAATAGAAAGGCCCTGTCGCAGAAATGACAGGGCCTTTTGTTATGATCCCATTGTCCGTGGTACTGAAATCGATCAGGGAATCTCAGTGTTTCAATGCCATTTTTCCAGGGCCTTCAGCACTTCCCCGACCTGCTGCATGGTGATAAGGCCTTCGTTTAAGAGAATCCTTCCGATCGGCCGGGCCTTTTCCTGGGCCTTGAGTTCGTCCATTTGAATGCTCAGGGCCTCGTCGAGTGCCTCCTGGGTGATAAAACCCTTTTCCACGGCCATGGCCCCAAAGGTCTTACCCATCTTTTTGTCTCCAAGGATTTGGATCAATGAAGGCAAGGATTCGTGCCCCTTGACTGTTCGATGCGATCATACTCCCAGAAAAACAAGCGTTTGTCAATAATTTTCAGCGAGTTACATGCACCCTTCAATTCGGGGGTGGTCCAGAGCTGCCCCGGTATTCTGAAAGAGGACTCACACCTTGATCTTCCGCCAGATGGCCCCGTCCCGGGTATCCGTGATTTCGATCCCCATTTTCGCCAACTGTTCCCGAATACGATCGGCAGTGGCCCAGTCCTTCGCGCCTCTGGCCTGCAACCTCTTTGTCCGGTTCGGGCGCCTCCATGTCCATCACATTCAGGACCCCATTGATCCCGGTGAGGGCAGCCCTCACCTTGTCCTTGTCCTCGGTTGCCAGCCCCTCTTTGTCCATGATGCGATTGATGGCCCGGGTGAATTCAAAAAGGGCAGCCAGACCTGATGCTATCTGAAAATCATCATCCAGGGATTCCATGAATCGGTGCTTGAGATCATAGACCAGTTGGTCTATTTCCGGGAATGGTGCCCCTTCAGGGCAATGATGCAGTTTGCTGACAAACTGATCCAGGTGGGATAAGGTTTTTTTGGCGGTATCCAGGCTTTCCCATGAAAAAACAATGGGCTTTCGATAGTGACGGCTGATAAGCCAGAAACGAATCTCTCGGCCCGTGGTTCCCCTCTCAAGCAAGCTCCTGATGGTATATTCGCTGTCATCAGAGAAACGGGAAGGCTTTTTACCTTCAACCATGACCAGTTCATTGTAGAGCCAGTAGTTGGCCGGAGGTTGGCCGGTGACGGCCTGATGAATGGCAACGGCATTATCATGATGGGGGAAGACCAGATCAAGTCCGCCGGTATGGATGTCATAGGTATCCCCAAAAAATTTCATGGCCAGTGCAGCGCTCGCCAGATGCCAACTCGGCCTGACATTGCCCCACTGGGTCTTGTGGAAGATTCCTCTTTTGAGTTCATTCAGTGTGGACCTTTTCAGAAGGGTAAAATCCCGCGGGTTGTCCTTTTCGTACTGCTCCAGATCCACGGTCTTCCCAATCTGTATCTTTTCCAGATCGATCCCGGAAAACTTCCCATAGTCCTTGAATCGGGATATATCAAAATACACGGACCGCAATTTTTCATAGGCATATCCCTTTTCCAGGATTTTTTTTGTCAGCTCGATTATATCATCCACATGCCGGCTTGGCCTCGGATACTGGGTAGCCCTTTTGATTCCCAGTGTTTCCGAGTCTTTTAAGAACTCCTGGAAATACCCTTCAGTGAAATCCTCCAGAGAGACGTCGGCCTTCTCCGCCCCCTCGATGGTCCTGTCATCCAAGTCCGTCACGCTCATAATGTGGGATACGTCATACCCCTTCATTTCCATATAGCGTCTGATAAGATCCTCAAACACAAACCTTCTGCACTGGCCGATATGTATCATATGACTGAGGGTGGGGCCGTTGGAGTACAAACGAAGACGATTCTCCTCAACGGGTATGAATTCCTCCTTTTTACGGGTGAAGGTGTTGTAGAGGAAAAGGCCCGTCTGCTTTTTATCCACAAAGAGCGGGGTACTCAGGTACCTCTCTCCGCCATCCGGCAGGACGACTACAATGCGGCCCTGCTTCATTTCCCTGGCAAGCTTCAGGGCGATGGCCATGGCCGCCCCTGAACTCATACCGACGAACAGCCCCTCCTTCTTGGCCAACAATCGCGAGGTATAGTAGGCCTCATCATCCTCAATATTAATGATCCGGTCTGCCCTGTCCCTCTCAAAGATCCCCGGGGTGTAGGATTCCTTCATATTTTTGAGACCCTGGATCTTGTGCCCCAGATAGGGTTCCACACCTATGATTTTCACTTCCGGATCGAGTTCCCTGAATCGCCTTGAAAGCCCCATGAGGGTTCCGGTCGTCCCCATGCTGGAGACAATCATGTCCAGTTTTCCCCCGGTCTGCTCCCAGATCTCCATGGCCGTACCATTGTAGTGTGACAGCCAATTGGCCTTGTTGTTAAACTGGTCTGCCAGCCAGAACTTCTCAGGCTCTTCCCGGATCAGGTTATAGACATATTCAATGGCCCCATCGGTCCCCAGATGGGCTGGAGTAAATGTGAGATCCGCCCCCATGGCCTGAAGGATTTTCTTGCGTTCTTCGCTCACCGCCTCAGACATCACGAGCATGAGGCGATACCCCTTTACAGCGGCCACCAGGGACAGCCCGATTCCCGTGTTTCCGCTGGTCGCCTCCAGGATGATTTTCTCACGGGTCAATTCCCCATTCCCTTCACCCTCTTCAATCATGGCCAGGGCGGGCCTGTCCTTTACCGATCCTCCCGGATTAAAGCATTCCAGTTTTGCAAGAATTTGCACACCCCCATGGGTGTTGAGTTGCCTGATAGGGACCAGGGGGGTCTTTCCGATCCGATCAAGGATGTTATTGTAGGTAATCCCCATAACCTATCTCCATTGAGGGGTTCATGTCAGTCCTGATGATGGAACGGCCTCTATGCCATTTTTTTTAGCAAAACCCATTTCAAGACAAATGTTGAAATGTATAACAAGCCTTCACTATTTTCAACCGGGAAGTTGAGAGAGGAGCGAAACAATCCCTTGACTTGCGCCTTTCAACCTCCATAATGGGGCCGTTTGTCTCTATTGAAGGAGAAGGCCTCATGAAAATACTTGTCACCGGAGGGGCCGGTTTCATCGGATCCCATGTGGTAGACGGTTATCTGGAGGAAGGTCACGAGGTGGTGGTGGTGGATGATCTGTCCACGGGCAAACCGGAAAATGTGAATCCCCGTGCAACTTTCCATCACATGGATATCCGGTCTGAAGCAATGGTCAGGATCATGGCCAAAGAGAGTCCCGATGTGATCAACCACCACGCAGCCCAGATCAGTGTCCCTGATTCCGTCTCAAATCCCCTTAAGGACGCGGATATCAATATCCGCGGTCTCCTGAACATCCTGGAAAGCGCCGTAAAAAATAATGTCAAAAAGGTGATCTTCATCTCCTCTGGAGGCGCCATTTACGGTGAGGCGGATCAATACCCCACATCCGAGGATTTTTTGCCCAGGCCCCTTTCCCCCTATGCTGTTTCCAAGTACGCCTCCGAATACTACCTGGCTTACTATCAGCACCACTATGGCCTTCCCTTCACCACCCTTCGCTACGCCAATGTTTACGGCCCACGCCAGATAGCCAGGGGAGAGGCGGGCGTGGTCAGCATATTCATGACAAATCTTTTGCACGGGAAACCCTGTATCCTGAATCACTTCCCGGACGAGCCTTCCGGCATGACGAGGGATTACTGCTATGTTGGAGACGTGGTGAAGGCCAATGCCAGGGCCCTGGCCGCAGGCAGTGGTGCAACCTTCAATATAGGGACAGGACAAGGCACCAAAACCCTTGAACTGTTCAATATCATCTATTCGTCCATGAAGAAAATGAGACCGTCATTATCTGAAGAACTATCCCGGCCCGAGTCTCAGCAGGCCCGACCGGGGGATATCCGAAGGAGCTGCCTTGTGATTGAAAAGGCCCGGCGGGAACTGGGATGGGAACCCGGAATGGACCTGGAAAGTGGGATCGAAATGACCCTGGAGTGGTGGATGAACGAGGCTGGAGTGCGGGGGTCATAATGCCCCTATCGCCCCGCCGGGACGTGAAAATGGGTTTTGCCCTAAATTTCTGCCACATTTTTCCTAAAGGGTCTTGACATTTACGCTGCAGTCATTAATTTTTTGCTACCTTTCGGGTAAATGTAGCACCTTGATATTAATAGACATTCCAAAATTCACAGAAAAGCAGCCCCTGACAGAGGAAAGTCCCCGGAACAAAAGCTTCGGGGCCAGCCGTTTCAACTCCAGGGGAATGTCTTTTGGGAGAGAGGGGTCATTGAACTCTTTTTTCTAATTATTTAAACACTTTAACCTTGAGAAGGGGAGGATTTGTTGCGATGAAAATCAGACCATTGCACGACCGCGTTATCGTAATGAGAGAGGATGAAGAGGGGAAAACCAAAGGGGGAATTATCATTCCTGACACCGCCAAAGAAAAGCCGGTTGAGGGCAAGGTAACTGCCGTGGGCACCGGGAAAATTGGGGACGATGGGAAAAAACAGCCTCTTGAGGTGAAAAAAGGAGACCGCGTGCTGTTTGGAAAGTATGCTGGTACGGAAATCCAGATTGGGGGTGTAGAACACCTGATTATGAGAGAAGACGACATCATTGCCATTGTTGAATAGGCATCTAAAGAATACTCAAATATATCCGGTTTATAAAAACTGAAGGAGGAAATACAATATGGCAAAGGAAATTAAGTACGGCCAAAAGGCCAGGGAAGCTATCCTCATGGGGGTAGACACCCTTGCTGATGCGGTCAAGGTAACTCTGGGTCCTAAGGGCCGTAACGTGGTCCTGGACAAGAGTTTTGGCTCGCCCAACATTACCAAAGACGGCGTCACCGTGGCCAAAGAGATTGAATTGGAAGACAATTTTGAAAACATGGGTGCACAGATGGTCAAAGAAGTGGCCTCAAAGACATCCGATGTTGCAGGAGACGGTACCACAACTGCCACGATTTTGGCCCAATCCATCTACAAAGAGGGTACCAAGCTGGTCGCTGCCGGCGTCAATCCCATGGCCATCAAAAGGGGGATTGAGAAGGCGGTGGAGGTAGCTGTCGGTGAACTGCAAAAGATTTCGAAGCCGACCAAGGATCAGGCTGAAATCGCCCAGGTCGGAACCATATCGGCAAACAATGACGTGACCATCGGCAACATCATTGCAGAGGCCATGAACAAGGTCGGCAAGGAAGGCGTCATCACGGTAGAAGAAGCCAAGAGCATGGAAACCACACTGGAAATCGTAGAAGGGATGCAGTTTGATCGTGGTTACCTTTCTCCCTACTTTGTAACGGATCCTGAAAAAATGACGGTCGCCGTGAGTGAACCCTACATCCTTCTCAATGAGAAGAAGATCAGCAACATGAAAGACCTTATTCCCGTGCTCGAACAGATTGCCAAGATGGGGAAGCCCCTCCTGATCATTGCAGAGGACATCGAAGGCGAGGCCCTGGCCACCCTGGTCGTCAACAAATTGAGGGGAACCCTGAACTGCGTAGCGGTTAAGGCCCCCGGATTTGGTGACAGAAGAAAGGCCATGCTCGAGGATATCGCCATCCTTACGGGGGGCAAGGTCATTTCAGAGGACATGGGACTTAAACTCGAGAATATTACCCTGAACGACCTTGGCTCCGCCAAGACCGTCAGTATCGACAAGGACAACACGACCATCGTGGACGGCGGCGGCAGCAGGAAAGACCTGGAAGGCCGGGTCAAGCAAATCAGGGCACAGATTGAGGAAACCACCTCTGATTACGATCGTGAAAAGCTGCAGGAACGGCTGGCCAAGTTGATCGGTGGGGTGGCGGTCATCAATGTAGGCGCTGCCACAGAGACCGAAATGAAAGAGAAGAAGGCAAGGGTTGAGGATGCACTCAATGCCACCAGGGCTGCCGTGGAAGAGGGGATTGTCACGGGCGGCGGCGTCGCCCTGGTAAGGTGCATAAAAGCCCTCTCCAAGACGATCTTGGAGGGTGAGGAACAAAGCGGCGTAACACTCGTGATGAGAGCCCTTGAGGAACCGATTCGTCAGATTGCCAACAATGCCGGATCGGAAGGCTCCGTAGTGGTAGAAAAGGTCAAGGACGCCAAAGGCGCCTTTGGTTTTAATGCGGAAACCGGGGAGTTCGAGGATCTTTTGAAGGCCGGAATTCTCGACCCCACAAAGGTGACACGCTTTGCCCTGCAGAATGCTTCCTCGGTCGCAGGGCTCCTGTTGACCACAGAAGCCATGGTAACGGATAAGCCTAAAGAGAAAGATGATATGCCGATGATGCCTCCGGGAGGCGGCATGGGCGGCATGGGCGGCATGATGTAGCCTTCCGCCAAAACAATACCTGCCGGCCTACGGGCCGGCAGTTTTATTAGATGCGATTGTGTCTGGAATTTACGCCCGGGCACAATCGCCGCCCCATTTCCGATAACCCACCTGGAACAGACCATGGCCTCTGACCAACAAGACGCCACCCTTGTCACCGGCGCAGCCGGTTTCATCGGATTTCATCTCAGCCAAGCCCTCCTTGACATGGGGACACCGGTCGTTGGTGTCGATAACCTGAACGACTACTATGATGTTGCCCTCAAGAAGGCGCGGTTGGATCAATTGGAGCGCCGCAGCGGCTTTACCTTTTATCGGGATGATATTGAGAATCAGCCCGGTCTTAAAAAAATATTCCTGAACCATCCCATCCGGAAAATTTGTCACCTGGCCGCCCAGGCAGGCGTCCGGTATTCTCTAGAGAACCCCTTCTCCTATCAAAAAAGCAATCTCGAAGGTTTTCTCAATCTATTGGAAATGGCACGCCATGGGGGGGTTGACAACTTTGTTTTTGCATCCTCATCATCGGTCTACGGGGCCAACACAAAGATTCCCTTCAGTGTGGATGACAGGGTGGACACACCCGTCTCCCTCTACGGGGCCACAAAAAGGGCCAATGAGCTCATGGCCTATTCCTACAGCCACCTCTTTCAGATCCCCTGTACCGGGTTGCGGTTTTTCACCGTATACGGCCCATGGGGTCGCCCGGACATGGCGCTCTTCCTCTTCACGGATGCCATTCTCCATGACAGGCCCATCGACATCTACAATCACGGCCGAATGAAGAGAGATTTCACCTACATCGATGATATCATTGAGGGGACAATGGCGGCCCTGAAAAGGCCCTCGACCTTTGAACTCTTCAATTTAGGCAATTCAGACCCCGTAGAACTTCTCGATTTCATCGCTGCCATCGAAGAGGGCCTCGGGAAAAAGGCAAAGAGAAACATGATGCCCATCCAGCCAGGGGATGTCCCCGCAACTGCGGCGGATATCGAGAAATCAAAGGAATTGCTCGGGTTCAATCCCAAAACCCATATAAAGGAAGGGATTAAAAATTTCCTCTCCTGGTACAGGGACTACTACGGCTTTTAAAATCATCACCGTTTTCACACCCACGAGACCCTTCCGGGGCCGCTCTTTTCACATGCCAACCCCTGATACCCTGTTCGATAAATACCTTCGAAAGTGAAATTGTTTGGCCTCCCGCCGGGAGGAGGGTCGCCTGCAGCCCATGCCAAATTCTTTGCCCAATGAAAGAAATAGGGCACAATGGGTGTTTGGCACCCTTCCCAACCAAGCACAATATATAGTGCCAACAAAATATTCAGCTAACTATATATATGTTAATTAAGCAAATTTAGATTAATTTATAAAAAAGTATTTGACTTATATGTCAATATATGTATGATTACTTCTAATTTATTTCCTTCAAATAGTGATCGCAAACTGAAGGTTGACATCACCGGCAAGCGAAAGAAAAGGCTCGGAAGGGGCGGCAGTTGGTCTCGGATGGGGGTGACGCCGACAGCCGGCACGGAAAGACCAAAACCAATAGGGGGACCCCATGATGGAATCTGCCCTGCATAGTTTTCCACTTCAAGGACGGCTACCCAGAGAAAAAAGGGCCGGGAAGTATTACAGCGTAGAGATTTTTATCAATAGCCATGCCTACCAATTCAAGATCTGGTACATGATTTCCATGCCCATGTGTATTCTGGTCAAGGAGAGCTCAGAAGTCCTGCCCCAGCTGCGGGTGGGGGATACCATGGACATGAAATACTACCAGTCCAACCCCGGTAACCCCACAGATCACCTGCTGACGGAAATCCGACACATCTCCAAGAGAGAGCGAGGCCGCTTCAGAGGGCACTATTTTGTTGAACTGGGGCTCCTTGATGGGGTGTCCTAACCTGCATTTCCTCCCATTGCCCCTTCTTTGCTTCCAATAGCTTGACGCATCCCTATTTCTTTCCTATAGTCCACCACAAAATCTCGTCCCCTCCTGAATATATCGATTTTGGAGAAGCATCCCGTGGAAACCCTTAAAAAGAAGAGGGCTCGGATAAAAAGAATTTACGAAAAACTGGACCCTATCTATACCTATGAAAAGACAGCCCTAAAATACAGGACCCCTTTCCAGCTCCTCATCGCCACCATCCTCTCCGCCCAGTGTACGGACAAACAGGTCAACACGGTCACCCCGTCACTTTTCAAAAAACACAAAACACCTGAAGATTTTATCAAAGCACCCATCGCAGAGCTTGAAATGGATATCAGGCCCACGGGTTTTTTTCGAAACAAGACAAAATCCATCAAGGGATGTTGCCAGGGTCTGGTCGATCTCTATGGGGGAAAGGTCCCCCAATCCATGGAAGAAATGATCAAGCTTCCCGGGGTGGGCCGAAAGACGGCAAACTGCGTGTTGGGCGCGGCCTTTGGTATCCCTGGTGTGGTGGTGGACACCCATGTCAAGAGGCTCTCCATGAGAATGGGACTCACGGATAATAAAGACCCCGATAAGATCGAAATGGACGTCCAGGACCTCCTCCCGAAAGAAAAATGGCGACGTTTTTCAGACATTCTGATATATCACGGCAGAGAGGTCTGCAAGGCAAGGAAGCCTGATCACTCCAGATGCGCGGTCTTCAGCCTGTGCCCCTCCAATTCCATTTGATTTCTTAGATGGTTTTTGTCATTTTAAACCCCTCGAAGGCTCCCGGAACACTTGATTCGGGAGAAAAAAGTGAATATTCTTTTAAATAATGCAGGAGGTATGGCCATGAAGAAAAAAATAATATCTGTTCTTTTGATTGTCGCCTTTGTTGCCGCAATATCAGGATGCGGCGGCTCAGCAGGAAAAACGGTGAGTGATAACAAGGGGGCCGCTGTCGGTGCGACCCTTGGAGCAACGGCAGGCATACTCCTCGGGGGCAGTACCTCGGGCAGGATTGCCGGCGGACTCATCGGCGCCCTTGTAGGCGGTGCCATCGGGCATTACGCATATGACAAAAAGCGATCTGCGGACGAAACGGCAAAGACCTACAACTACAAATCTTCCCAGGGTTCCATAGTCTCCATAGAAAACGCTTCCGCCACCCCATCAAAGGTCAGGTCAGGAGACACGGTCGAAATCGCGATAACCTATGCCGTGCTCAACCCGTCCCCCAGTGTGGAGACCCAGGTCACCGAGATTAGAGAGATAACCCATCAGGGAAAGCTGGTTGGAAGGCCTGAGTCAACGGTGACCCGGTCTGCCGGGACCTATACATCAACAGTGCCCTTGACACTGCCTTCCAATTCAACCCCCGGCACCTATGAGGTCAAGACCACTATCCAGACCCCTCAGGCCAAGGACGTGAGAATCACCCGGTTTTCCGTTTTGTAGGGATACCGGGATCATGGCCCGTCGGCCTATTCGGTGGAAAGGAGCATGGAGATGTTGATATCCGTCGAGGGGGACCAATACGAAGCTCTGCGCGTCTTCTGCATCGGCCGCAATTATGCAGCCCATATCGAAGAACTCAAGAGTGAAAGGTTGGAAGCCCCTACCATGTTCTCTAAACCGCCGACGAGCCTCGTCCCCCCTGGGACCGACATTCGGATGCCGGTGCATGGAAACGATCTTCAACATGAAGCGGAGGTGGTCGTTCTCATCGGGAAAGAAGGCGCGCCAAAGGATCAGGAAGAGGCAACAGGCTTCATCAGGGCCCTGTCACTCGGGCTCGACATGACGCTTCGCGATGTCCAGAGAGTGCAGAAGGAAAAGGGGCTCCCCTGGGAGATCGCCAAATCCTTTGACCAGAGCGCACCCATAGGCACCTTCTCCCCCTACAATGACACCTTCGATCTCGGAAACATCCCCTTCTCATGCCATGTGAATGGTGAACTCCGACAGCAGGGGAATACTGGTGATATGATTTTTCCCATCCCTGCCCAGGTCCTGGGTGTGAGCAGAATATGGCGGCTTCTTCCCGGAGATCTCATCTACACGGGAACGCCGGCAGGTGTGGGGTCATTAAAACCGGGGGATACTATCTCAGTGGAGAGCGAATTGATGGGCCCATTTTCCTGGAATATCCGTTAGCCAAGGGTATACTCCAGGTGAACCGCAGATCTTTTTCAGTCAATTATTTCGAAAATTGGCGATAGGACCATTTCCCGGGTCGGGATCCCATATACGGATTCCCGCCTCTTCCTAGGAGGCTGTCGGAAAACCCCCATCTGCCGTTCGACAGACTCACGGCCCTGAGTAAAATCGAAGGGCTGTGTTATCCTCATCCCTCGTCACTGCGGCGTACTTATATGTACGCCTCCTTCCTCGGGATTTCGGATGCCTTGCATATGGAGATTTTCCATCAGCCTCCAATGGAGATAGTTCTTCGACAGGCTCCTAGGCCGGCGCCGGGTAACCGGAAAATCTCGCCATGCTATAGGTGGAGAATGGACTTGTGGGATGAGAACGGATGTTCACATCAGGCTTTTCATGGGCATTGCTGCCGGCTGATGTGAACACCCAATGGATAGCGATTAGTCTTCAGCGTTGAATTGTATTGCCGTGCCCCACCAATCTTGCGCATCTGATAATTTCTGCGCTTTTGCATTCGGGTTCTTATAACCGTGCATGCTGTAGCTCATATGTGCCCCACTTGCATATATGGTATCATGCTTGGTCCACTCACTGTCGGATGCACAGCCGAAAAGGAACATGCTAGCCAAAAAAACAAAGATCCATTTCATCATTTCCTCTCCCTCCCTCATGAGAAATCGTTTATTATGTTCAAGTTACGGGTTTAAACAAGATAATATTAGGAAATATAATACCAATTCGTTTGATAAGCAACTACCTTATCAAAATTATTACACATTTTGCAAAAGGTTTTT
>JAFDIX010000434.1 GCA_019307805.1 Deltaproteobacteria bacterium
GTTATGTGAAGTTTTTTATTATGTGAAGTTGAGTTTGCTCCTTCCCCTTATATCTTTTATTTTTATTTCCCTGTTTATTAATTTACTACACATAATTGTGGCGTTTTTGCAAGTGCATCGAGCCATTTTAAGATAGAGGGTTTCTGCCATGAAGGGGTCTTTTTAACATCGGGAGCTGTTGTTTTCTGGAGCATTCGGCGCTTCATTTCCATGTCGATTTCCACATAGATGTGTGTGGTGTTGATATCGGCGTGTCCCAACCAATAGCTAACCATATTGATGTCGTTACCTGCCCGTAGTAGATGCATGGCGGTGGTATGCCGGATAGTGTGTGGGCTTACGGTTTTGGATGCAATAGATGGGCATTTGTTTTTAGCTTTTTGGGCGTATTTGCAAATGATGTAGCGAACACCGAATCGTGTAATGGGAGAACGGTTAGCGTTGAGGAAGAGCTGCTTTTCGGCCGGATCTTTTGCTGTGCGCTGCTTGAGGTAACCGTTTAGGGCTTCGACCGTTTCATCCCACAGCGGAGAAGTCCGATACTTATTGCCCTTTCCCAAAAGCTTAATTTGAGCGACGCCATCAAGGCGCAGATCTGCTTCTTTGAGTCCCACGATTTCGCTGACTCTGGCCCCGGTGTTGTAGAGTAGCAGTAGTAAGGCTTTGTCACGCACTCCGGTACGCGAGTTGAGCTCTATCGTGTCGAGTAGCGCCTGAAGCTCGTTTTCTTCAAGATAGCCCACGGTTTTATGCTGGGTGCGTTTAATAGGGATTGTACGAATCCGCTGACAGTGCAGTAACAAGGAGGGTTCTTCGCGGGCGATGAAACTAAAGAAGGCACGGATAGCGGCCAGCCTCGCATTGCGGGTTCTGGCACTGCAACCCCGTGTGTTTTCCAGATGATCGAGGAACTCAAGCACGAGCGATTCGTCGATGTTTTCAACACAGAGCTCCTCGACGTTTTTGTGCAATGTGTTGGCGGCGTAGCACAACAGCAGCTTAATGGCGTCGCGATAAGCCAGGATGGTATTTGCCGCCAGGCCTTTTTGAACCGGCAGGTAGTGGCTAAAGAAGCGTTTGATGAAGCTGGCGATGTATGTCATTTTTTACCTCCATGAGCTTTGACCTGATTAAGGTAGTGGTTATGAAAGCGTCGATTGACCTGTTCAATGAGCTGTGGTGTCGCCCGTAGGTAGACTTGAGTGGAATGCACATCCACATGACCCATATAGGTAGCCAGATACGCAAGCCGCGCGTTGACATCCAGCCCGTCGAGATACCAACTTAGCAGCCTGTGGACTGCGAAACTGTGGCGCAGATCATGAATGCGTGGGCCGGTGTGTTTGCTGTGATGGATACCGCATTGTCTCAGCAAGTGCCGGAAGGTCTGGTTGACGGCACAGTAGTGCAGGCGACGGGACCGCTGGTTGAGCAAGAGCGGGGAATCGGCCGAGTGAGGCGTCATCTGCAGCCGTTTGCGCACGTATTGCTCAAGGGCTTGGCAGGTGGAAGCGCTAATGGGCACCCAGCGTGACTTTCTGAACTTGCCTTCTGCGATATAGAGCATCTGTTCTTGACTGTGGAAGTGCTCCAGGTTCAAGGCCAACGCCTCACCAATCCGAATCCCCGTGGTGTATAGAACCCCCAAAAGGGTTCGGTAGGTCAGTGGCCTGAGAGAGTTTTCGGGGGCAAGCTTGGAGGCGGCAGCCAGCAGGGCCTGAAGCTCGGCGTTGTTGTAGATATAGGGCTGATGAGCCTCTTTGGATGAGATTGCCCGGATAGGTTCGGGTATATAGCCGAGTGGATCGTTGCGGGACAGGTACTCGCACAACTGTTTGACCACGCAGAAACGGTTATAGCGGGAGCGTGGGGCAAGATGCGAAAGGCTGTCAAGATACCGATCCATAATTTCGCGGGTGATGCGCGACTTGTTTGTCTGTTGTTGGACCAGAAAGCGGTCAAAGTATGCCAACAGTTGCGCCTGAGACTGATAATCGGCGCCTGAGAGGCGGCGCAGATTAATGAAATTTTGGATCTCACGGGCCAGCGGACTTTCAAGTTTGAATGCGCTCATCTTCACACCTCCTCCGGCCACTCAAGGGGCACTTGTTTCAGAGCATTGAAGTCGACCTTGGTATAGATGAAGGTGGTCCCGAGGTGGCGATGGCCGAGCACATCGGCAACGGCCTTCAACGAATGGCCTTTGCGGATCATTCGGGTGGCAAAGCAATGCCGAAAGGCATGTGCGCCCTTGCCGGGGATCTCGATGTTGGCATCTTGGATGCGACGCGCCACTATGGCCGAAAGCGAGCTGGAATAGGGGAGCGGGAGATAGGGTGCCCGGCAGGTCAGAAAAACGTGAGGGTAATAATAAGCGGGACGTGAGTTTTGCAAATAATCAAACAGAGCCTCACCCACCTCGTCAGTTAAAGGCAGTAGACTGTCCTTGCCATGTTTGGAGGCCTTGAAAAGGATTTGGTTTTGCGCCCAGTTGATATCTTCCAGCCGAAGCGCACGCACTTGGCCGCCCCGCACCCCGTAGGTGTAAAGCAGTAACAGTATAGCGTAATCCCGTCGGCCCACATGGCTGTTGCGGTTGATGCACCGCAGGACTTGTTGGGCTTGGATATCGGTCAGCCCGCGTGGAACCGTGGCCAGTTTATAAGTGCGCAGTGTGGCAACAGCACGGTCCAGAGGCTGTTGAATATAGCCATTATGCAAACAGAACCGCAAAAAGGTCCGCAAAGCCGACTGCATGGAGCGTCGTGCTGAGCGCCCCATGCTCTGGGCATAGCTAATGAAGAAATTCTCAATTCTATCTGAATTGAGCCTTAACAGGCCTTCCGGCACAGCTTCAGGGCCGAGCCATTCGAAAAACTGCGTGATCGAATGGCGACGAACCCCAACGGTACCTTCCGAAGCGTTATGGTAATCGCGCAACCACTTGAGATAGGCATCCAAAAGGGGCTGATAGATCGGCTGTTCGGGTGAAGGGTCTAAAAGCCCCGACTCCTGCAGATAGTCGAGGAAACGATTTATCGAGTAGCCGACTCGACGCACGTGTCCTTGCACAGCTGCCTGCCGCCGACACAGCAAAGGGTAAGTCTTGAAAAAATCAGCGACATCTCTTAAACTGAGGTTCTGGCAAAAGCCACTGCTTGGACCACCCAGATGCTCGTTAAGGTGGGATAGGTTAAAGAGGTGTTTACGGATTGTCCCGCGCTTGTAGCCATGGGAAAGCAGCCAGTTACAGAACCCGTCCGGAAGCTTCTCCAATGGTCCGTTGCTTAGCCTGCTGAGTGTTCTCGGACACTGAAAAACTAATTCTAATGCCATGACAATCTCCTTTCTCTGACTTATTCATTAAGGCAAATAAAACTTGTCATAGCATGAAATTATGTGCAGTAATATCAGTGGAAAATCAGAAATTAGGTAAAAATAGTGGGGGGGGTTGATAACGGGCAGGAACCGAACTTCACATAATCAAAAACTTCACATAACATGCCCACTTTCTATTCCGTACGGGCAAGGATCCCCTGTCCCGGCTCATGAGACGGTTGCTCACAGGTTATGTGGTCAATTTCAACCATCGACACCATCGTAGTGGTCAGCTATTTCAGAACCGGTACAAGTCGATTATCTGTCAGGAAGAAACCTACCTGCGGGAACTGGTAAGGTATATTCACCTAAACCCGATCCGTGCCGGCATTGTCCAAACGATGGATGAATTAAACCGGTATCAATATTGCGGCCACAGTGCGCTGATGGGGAGAACGAAACGGTGGTGGCAGGAGACCGATTAT
>JAFDIX010000435.1 GCA_019307805.1 Deltaproteobacteria bacterium
TGGGGTTTAATGACCTGTTTTTCACGTCCAATTGCATTTCTTCTTTGCGTGGTGGCTGGTGCATGCATCGGTATTGCTGCGTGGGCCAAAATTTGTTCGCACGACGAAGGCAAGTTCGTGAAAGACCTCGAAAAGGAACTTGATTTTTTTCTTAATCGCCAGCCTGGATAGTTGTAGCAGCATAGACGTTATACTGAAAACCAAATGGTGAGGTAGAATAAATCAGGATAGGCAGAAAGGAGATAAATCATGTTTGATCTCATTAGAAAAACCATACTGACAGGGGTAGGGTTGGCCGCCATGACGACAGATAAAGTGGAGGAACTGGTCGATGAGTTGCTGAAAAAGTCCGAGAAAGCAAAAAAAGACCTGGAGGCTGAAAATGAAACTGCCTGAAATAGCCGTCCGCAGGCCAATAACGACTATCATGATATTTGCCGCCATTGCCCTGCTTGGATCTGTTGCGTTCTTTAAGCTTAATCTGGATATGCTGCCCGATATCGAGCCACCCGCCGTGAGCGTGATCACGACCTATCCAGGGGCATCGGCCATGGATGTGGAATCCGAGGTTACCAAGTATCTGGAAGACCATATGTCAACCACACCCAATCTTGACAGGCTGGAATCAAAATCAAAGGACAACATATCCATTGTAAATTGCATTTTCGACTGGGGTACGGACCTGGACGTGGCGGTAAACGACATCCGTGAGAAGATCGACCTTTCAAAGCCGGACATCGCGGATGGCGCAAAGCAGCCGTTTATCTTCAAGTTCAGCAGCTCTATGGTGCCGGTTCTCGTTATGACTGTAACGGCAAAGGAGAGCCGCCCCGATCTTTACAGGATCGTGGACAAGCAAATTGCCGATCCTTTGAAACGTATCCCCGGCGTGGGAGCCATAATCTATGTCGGAGGTCAAGAAAGGCAGATCAATGTCCATTTCGATCGTGAGGCCCTAGAGGCCTGCCACCTTTCCGTCCAGCAGATTAGAAACGTCCTCTCTGCCGAAAACCTCAACCTTCCGGTGGGTACTGTCAAAGTCGGATCTAAGGAACTTCAGATCCGGGTGGCAGGCCGTTTCAAGAATGCCCACGAGATCGCCAGTATTGTAGTCGGAAAGAGTGGCGATGCCCTTGTGCGCCTTCGGGATGTGGCCGATGTGAGCGACGCCTTTGAGGAGCCGCAGGAATGGGCCTGGTCCGGCGGCCTTCCCGCCATTGCGATGATCATCCAAAAACAGTCCGGGGCAAATACGGTAAAGGTGATTAACAGCGTTAATAAACACCTGTCAAACTTGCACGAACAGCTCCCTGCTGATATCCAGGTCCACACCATCCTGGACAATTCCGACCACATATACAATATGATCAAAAACCTGGCTGGAGCCGCAATTGTCGGTGGTGTCCTGGTTATCGTAGTGTGTTTCTTGTTTCTTCGTCGATTTCGATCCAGTCTGATCGTGACCCTGGCCATTCCTTTTTCCATCATAGCTGCCTTTTTCGGATTATATGCTATGGGGAATACTCTCAATGTGATCTCTCTTATGAGCCTTTGTATCGCCATGGGGATGGTCGTAGATGATGCCATCGTGGTCCTGGAAAACGTGATCAGGCATATAGATGAAGGAGAAACCCCGAAAGCGGCCTCTGTTGTCGGCGCCTCGGAAGTGGGCACGGCAGTTATCGCATCTGCGTTGAGCATCGTATCAGTTTTTGCTCCACTCCTTTTTGTCAAAGGACTCGCCGGAATCCTCTTTAGTCAACTTGCCTTTGTTATGATTGTTGTCATTTCGACATCAAATTTTGTGGCCTTGACCCTGACGCCCATGCTTTGTTCCAGGTTGGTCCGTCCCCTGAGCGAAAGGAAGACAAACAGGGTATTTTTATGGAGTGAAAGACAATTTAATAGAATAGAATCGATTTACGCCCATGTTATCGGCTGGGTACTGGTACACCGCAAGACATCACTTTCCCTGATCATCCTGGTTTTCCTTGGCAGCATGACTCTCATTCCTGTGGTGGGAACGGAATTCTTTCCGGAAGTGGATTCAGGCGAAGTAGAAGTTGTCTTTGAAATGGCGGAGGGAACCCGGGGGCTGGTCACAGCCGGAGCCACGGAAGACATGCTCAAGGTGGTTGACGCCGTCCCGGAGATGGATGCCTCCTATGCCCTGGCCGGCCAGACTAAAAAGGGTTTCTTGACGGCGCTCGGTTTTGATGAAGGGACAAACATAGGCCGCATCGGCGGGCGTCTTATTGACAAAGAAAAGCGGCATCGGCCGGCCAAAGAGATCGCCTCAGAACTCCGTGAGCAGGTCACAAAAATTCCCGGTGTTGAGAAATTTTCCGCCAGTGCCGTAAGCGCTATCCAGAAGGCCTTTTTAGGGGGTGGTAAATCCATCAGCATCGAGATACTGGGCCACGACCTGGAGACCACCAATAGGGTGGCCGAAAAAATCCGTGAAATAGTCGAGGAAGTAAACGGAACGGTAGATGTCTCCATCAGCAGAAAGAGGCCACGTCCCGAGTTACGTATCCGACTCGACAGGGACAGAGCAGCATCCCTGGGTCTGAATGTAGCCCTTGTCGCTGATGCGTTGAGAATGAATTACTATGGATTTGACAGCACGAAATTCCGGGAGGCAGGAGACGACTTCGATATCGAACTGCGCCTTAAAGAAGACGAACGCCGCAGCATCCTTCAGATCGGGGAGACTCCGCTTACAACGCTCACGGGCCAGATAGTGAAACTCCGCAATGTAGCCACTATCGAAGAGACATCCGGACCTGTGGAGATTGCGCGCAAAAACCGGGTGAGGGTCACTCGCGTACAGGCAGGAGTCCAGGGCAGGGTCCTGGGGAATGTGGTACGCGACATTCGAGCCCGGATGGTCTCACTCGACTTACCTCTCGGCGTTTCCATCGAATGGGGCGGAGAGGTGGAGGAACAGCGGAAGGCCTTTGGTGATCTTACCCTCCTTTTGATACTCGGCGTGATACTCGTCTATATGGTCATGGCAGGACAGTTCGAAGATTTCACAGACCCCTTTATTATCATGTTCTCGGTCCCCTTTGCCTTTGTGGGTGTAATCTGGGCCTTTGCCCTGACCGCCACCCCCCTGAACGTGATAACATTTATTGGTGTAATTATGCTCATGGGTATTGTTGTAAAGAACGCTATCGTGCTTGTGGATTACACCAAGCAACTGAGTGAAAACGGAATGAAGCTTTTTGATGCCGTTGTTACGGGAGGAAAAACCCGCCTCCGGCCTGTGCTCATGACGACTCTGACCACCATATTCGGCATGATGCCGCTGGCCCTATCGAGAGGTGAAGGCTCTGAAATTTGGAACGCACTGGGTATTACGGTGATCGGTGGGCTGCTTATCAGTGGACTCGTGACGCTGGTCCTGGTGCCCCTTGTATATTTCCTTGTTCACAGTCGCAGGTTGGAGAAAAATGGATGAATGGGTCGATCCAGGTTCCCGACCCTGTTTGAGATAAAATTATGGATTCAATAAAGGAGATTTGATCAAATGAAAAATCCGCTGCCATGGCGAAAGATAGTGTCACACTCACTCCTGTGTATCGGAATATTTATGATGCCGGTATGCGCTTCGGCCCAGGGACCCGATCCGACACAGGGAAACCCTGCGGATACTTTTGAACCGGCATCTATTTCCGCAGAGGGGTGTTCCGATTCACGAGACAGAACACTTGAGCATTTAAAGAAGGATGGAAAGCTCCACCTGACGCTAAATAACTGCCTTCGAATTGCATTGGAACGAAATCGGGACATTCTTCTCACTGATGAGGCCCTGCTTCAGGCAGAGGCAGATATCACCCAGGCCCGGTCCGCCATGCTCCCATTCTTAGGCGCAGAGGCAACGTATACGCGTCTTGATGAGGATATAGTGTTTTCCCTGGGGCCTATCTCTCTGGGCGCAATGTCTCTGCCTCCGATCTCAGCAACTTTCATAGACCGTGATATCTACAAGGCGGGCGTGGTTCTCAGGCAGCCCATCTTTGCTGGGGGAAGGTTAAATGCAGCACATAAAGCGGCACAGTATTCCCGTGATGCCATGGCCCAGGAGAAGCAAACTGTTGAAGATGAAATCGTCTTTCAGGTTACTCGCGCCTATCACACCGTGCAGGTGGCAGACGCCTTTTGCAAAGTTGCCATAGAAAGCGTCCACCTCCTTGAAACACACGCGCATGACGTGGCCATCCTGGTGCGCGAAGGAGCAAATCCGGAGCTTGACCTGCTTCGCACCCGCACGGAACTGGCCAATGCGCAAAAGGAGCTTAATGCTACTCAAAATGCCCTTGATATCGCCCTTTCCGGTCTCAAGAACCTCCTGGTCGTCGATCTCGAAGAACCTGTATTCTTAGAAGGGCATCTCCACCGTCGGCCCGGGCCGGAAGAAGACCTCCTCACTCTCACACACTTAGCCGTATCTCAGCGGCCGGAGGTCTCATCGCTAAGCTCCGGGGTTGAGGCGGCAGAACAGGGTCTTAAGGCGGCCAGAGGGGAATACCTGCCGGAAATCGCCCTGGAGGGGCGTTACGAATACATGAAGGGGGATTTTCGTGACCTTGAGGGTGGGGATCATTGGACCGTTGGAATTGGCGCTCAGGTCCCCCTCTGGAATTGGAAAAAAACGGCAGCCGGGGTAAGGAAGGCCAGGTCCCGACTTGAACAGGCGAAAATACAGCTCAAGAAAACAAAAGACCATATCCGGCTTCAGGTTCGCAAGGCCTTCCTGGATCTCGGGAAGGCGCAAAAGAACATCACGGCGGCCGAAACAGCCCTGGAAACAGGCCGAGAGGCTTACCGGCTTTCAAGGGCCAGTTATCAGGCAGGTGCGGGCACAAATACGGATGTATTGGATGCCCGTACCGCCCTGAGCAGGGCCGAGGCAAACCACGCCCAGGCCCTTTTCGAATACAATGTGGCCCTGGCATCCCTTCGAAGAGCCGTGGGTACGAAGATTATGGATCGAAAGGATATTGAAAAGGAGGAGCCATCTAAATGAAGCGAATCGCGATATATGTCTTAATTGCAGTTATGGCCGGGGGAGCAGTGTTTTTTGGCCTTCAGACTATCGAAAAACAGAAACATAAGTCTAACAGTTCAGAAGTGACAGGACATGATCAGGCGGCTGTACCTGTGACTGTTTCCGCTGTTGTCCGGCGGGAGTTTCAGGACAAGATCAGTGCCGTCGGTACCCTTAAGGCCCGGGAGACTGGTTTGCTAAGTCCCAAGGTGGCTGGCAATGTGGAGGCTGTCCTGGTTGATATCGGGGAAAAGGTCCAGACGGATCAGGTGGTCATCCGGATCGACAGGACAAATTTTGAGCTTGCTGTCAACCGGGCAAGCGCGGCCCTTGCTACTGCAAAATCCGCAGTTTCACTGGCCACGGTCCGGCTACAACATGCGGATAAGGAATTCCGGCGCGCCTCCAGTCTCTTAGCTGAGAAGGTCATTCCGCAGGGCCGTTTTGACAAGGCAGAGGCAGCCTATAAAGCCGCGCGACAGGCCCTGGCCACAGCTAAGGACCAGCGCAATCAGGCAGAAGTAGCCGTTCAGACGGCTATGCAGCATCTAAAAGATACGCAAATCCGTTCCCCCATTTCAGGCGTAGTTGTGGAACGGAACGTGGAAATAGGACAATCCGTGGCACCCGGAGCGCCACTCCTGCGCATCCTGGACCAGTCAACTCTTAAAGCGGATATCGATTTACCTGAGTCAGACTTCGCCCGGATCGCAGCAGGAACCCCGGCCGTGATCCAGGTGGACGCCTTTCAGGGACAATTGTTTCCCGGAAAAGTTGTACTTGTCAATCCCATGGTCGACCGCAAGACGCGTACATTCAGGGTCAGGATCGAGTCGCCCAATCCCACCGCAAAACTGGTGGACGGGATGTTTGTAAGGGTCCAGCTATCGGCAGCGCAGAGGACGGCTCTGGCTGTAGAGCGCGATGCCCTTAATCGCCTGCCCGGAAGCGGCACGTTTTATGTCTTTGTTGTGGATGAAGATAAGGCCGTCAAACGTACGGTCAAGACCGGTGTCGTTGGGGATCAATACGCGGAAGTCCTGGAAGGCCTGAGCGAAGGTGAGAAAGTTGTTACAAGTGGAGCGGGCCGGCTGCGGTCAGGGGTCCGGGTAAATATACAGGCAGACAGGCACAAATTGTAACGTTATTTGGAAACAAGCTATTAATATAGCCGATCTTTATCAGCATGATCTCAAATATCTCATATGTGATATTTACTTTCACCTTTTTTTCGGTAATGGGCTGGATGCTGGAGGTAGCATACCGCTCAACACGGGACAGGCGCTTTGTAAACCCAGGACTTTTAAGAGGCCCTTATCTTATCCTTTACGGAACGGCCGGTCTTGTACTCATGGCATCTATCTCACTGATCCATGAATACAATATTTTTGTCAAAATCTTGTGTTATTTTATGATAACGACAGGGCTGGAACTCATTTCCGGCTTTAATGCGCAGCATTTTTTCAATGTTCGGTTATGGGATTATTCTGACCAGCGTTTTCAATTTAAGGGACATATCTGCCTGAAGTTCTCAATTTACTGGATAATCCTGGCATTTGCCTTTGAGTATCTTGTGCTGCCACCGTACCTGCGTATTACCAGCGAATTAAGCCCTGAGATCATTGGTGTATTTGCAGCGACCGGGATTCTCATAATGCTTATGGATCTTGTACTGCTAATTAAAAGGAAACCCTACCCCTTTGCGGGTATTTTGAAGAGGAAAACAACCTGAAATGGATGAAAAATTTATGCAGATAGCAGTGCCACTGCTTGAAAATCCGATGGTGGCGAGGTTATCCCAGTATCCACACCATCGCGGAAAGACCCGCCTCGATCATGTAAAAGAGGTGGCGGAGTTAAGCTTTTACTGGGGCAACAGGCTCTCCCTCGACTGTACGGCCATAGTACGGGGCGCTCTGCTCCATGACCTGTTTTTCTACGACTGGCTTCATGAAGGCCCGAGATTGCATGGTTTCAGGCATCACACTATCGCCTTGAGAAACGCACGCAAAGTGACTCCACTTTCCAAAAAAGAAGAAGACATTATCAAAAAACACATGTGGCCAATCGCTTGTTGTCTGCCTGGTGGACACCTATTGCTCCATCAGGGATTATTTGAATATCAAGGGTGCGTTAACCCATGGGTCAAAGATCTCAGCCAGGAATAAAATTAGCCGGAGAATCCATGGCAGATAAAAGGCAAATGAGTTATCCGGCAGGTATCGATATCGGCTCCACCACGGCAAAGGTGGTGATATGTGACAGCCTCAACAGGCTCCTCTTTGCCCGCTATCAACGTCATCAGGGTGAGACCGTAAAGATGATGCGAGACATCCTTAAGGAAGCCTTTAACGAACTGGGAGATATCCCGGTTCAGGTCTCTGTAACAGGCTCCGCCGGCATGGGGGCTGCTGAGGCGTTTCACGTCCCTTTTGTCCAGGAGGTGGTGGCCTCGGCCCGCCTTATCAAAGATGTATATCCGGGTGTAAGGACATTCATAGAAGTGGGCGGGGAAGATTCCAAGATTATCTTTTTCGACGACAATTTTCGGCCGGACATACGAATGAATGGAAGTTGTGCCGGTGGTACAGGCGCATTCATTGACCAGATGGCCGTTCTTCTGGATGTGCCGGTTACCGAATTTAATGACCTTGCCAGAAAGGCTGCCTGCATATACCCCATTGCATCCCGCTGTGGCGTCTTTGCCAAGACCGATATCCAAGCCCTCTT
>JAFDIX010000436.1 GCA_019307805.1 Deltaproteobacteria bacterium
GATCTTGAACGATTAAAGGATATGGACTGGATCATTGAGGTGGTCGTTGAAAAATTGGATATTAAAAGAGAAGTCTTTGAAAAGATCGAAAAGGTTATGATTCCCGGAACCGTTATCACATCCAATACCTCGGGGATATCTGCAGGGGCAATGTGTGAAGGTCGATCGGAGAACTTTCGGAAACATTTTGCCATCACCCATTTCTTCAATCCCCCGAGATATATGAAGCTCCTGGAGATTATACCGGGGCCTGATACGCTCCCTGAAGTGGTTGAGCTCCTCACCGATACCAGCGAAAATGTGCTGGGTAAGGGCGTGGTTCATGCCAGGGATACGCCAAACTTTGTGGCCAACAGGATCGGGACCTATAGCATGTTTTGTGTCATCAAGGCCATGAGGGACCTGGGATTGAGCATCGAGGCTGTGGACAGGCTTACAGGCCCGGTGGTCGGCAACCCCAAAAGCGCATCCTTCAGGACTGCTGATATAGTTGGTCTTGATACACTCCTTCACGTAGCAGGCAATGTGTACCAAGGTGCCCCTGAAGATAAAAAACGTGAGATGTTCCGGGCCCCTGATTTTATGGAAAAGATGATTGAGAAGAAGCTCCTGGGCGAAAAAACCGGGCAGGGTTTTTACAAGAAGACCCGGGATAGTGAAGGAAACAGGGTGATTCTTTCCCTTGATTATAATACCCTGGAATATAGCCCTCAGGAAAAGGTAAAGATAGGATCATTGGAGTTGGCGGAGAAGACTTCAGGGACGTCTAAGAAGATCAGGACACTCTATTATTCTGATGACGTCGCAGGACAGTTCACTTTTCGCATTTTGACGGAAAGTCTTATATACTCGGCAGACCGGGTTCCCGAAATTGCTGATGATATTGTGAACGTAGATAACGCCATGAAGTGGGGTTTTGGCCGGGAAATGGGCCCCTTCGAGGTGTGGGATGCTATTGGGGCAAGGGAGTCCGTAGCGAAAATGGAGGATGCAGGGTACGAGATTCCGGACTGGGTCCGGGAGATGCTTGATTGCGGGAAAGAATCCTTTTACAAAAGAGAAGCGGGTCTGCTCTATTTCTATAATCTCACTACCAGGGATTACCAGGAGGTTCAGGTCAAGCCCGGGATCATTCTTTTGCCCTCCCTCAAAGATCAGGAAAAGAAAGTGGCCGGGAACAGAGGCGCCTCACTGATAGACATTGGTGATGGCGTGGCCTGCCTGGAATTCCATACCAAAATGAATTCCATCACTGAGGATATCATCAGCATGATTCTGAAAACAACAGATATCGTGAGTACTGACTTCGAAGGGCTGGTGATTGCAAATCACTCCACTAATTTCTCTGTTGGGGCTAATCTGGTCATGGTCCTGTTCGCTGCCCAGGAAGAGGAATGGGATGACCTGGAATGGGCGGTCAAATCATTGCAGGACTCATTGATGAGGCTAAAATATCTGGGCAGGCCATTTGTGGCCGCACCTGCCGGTTTGGCTCTTGGCGGAGGATGTGAAATCTGCCTTGCTGCAGACCGTGTCCGCTATGCTGCCGAGACCTACATGGGCCAGGTGGAAGTCGGGGTGGGCCTGATCCCCGCGGGAGGCGGAACCAAGGAGTTGCTTATCCGCAATACGGAACACCTGTTCGAGGTTCCGAAGGGCGGGCTTTACCAGAAACAGATTGAATTGATGCCCTTTGTTGCCAGGGCCTTTGAGACCATTGCCATGGCAAAGGTATCCACATCCGGTCCGGAGGCGGTGAAGCTTGGTTATCTGAGACCGACAGATAAAATGACTGTTAATCGTGATTTTTTGATAGAAGATGCCAAAAAGACAGTGCTGGCCATGAATATGGAGGGCTACAAGCCTCCGATGCCAAGGGATGATATTCGCGTGGCAGGAGAAAATACGTTTGCTATGATCAAACTCGCTCTGTGGACCATGCACGAGTCGGGGTATATCACCGAACACGATGTGACCGTCTCAACCAAAGTGGCATACGTCCTGTGCGGCGGGAACGTCCTCCAGGATACCAAGGTGAGCGAGCAGTACCTCCTGGATCTTGAAAGGGAGGCCTTTTTGAGCCTTTGCGGTGAACCCAGGACCCAGGCAAGGATTCAGCATATGCTGAGCACCGGTAAGCCGCTTAGAAACTAAATTAAGGTTCAAGGTTCAGGGGTTCACAGTTCACGGTTGGAGAGTGATAAAGATTGAATCCCGCCCTGGCGGAAAAGATATTGAGTCTTAGTCAAGCGCTCTTGCATGCAGGTCCAGAGCGAATTAAAATCCCCCTCAGTCCCCCTTTAGAAAAGGGGGAAGAGTTGGAGTTCCCACTTTAGGGAAATATGTAGCACCCGTTCCCCGAACGGGCTGATGAGGGCATCGGCCCCTACATTTTTCATGGAAGATCTGAATGCCCCCCTTTTGTAAAGGGGGGTAAGGGGGGATTTGGCGAGATGAGAGGGTCACTTAACTAACTCAAGAAATATGAAGAGCATTAACCGTGAACCGTGAACCGTAAACCGGTCAACCTGAGCAGTTACAGGGAGGGAAATAGAATGAGAGAAGCCGTGATTGTTGCCGCCTGCAGAACGGCAATCGGAAAGGCCCCTCGAGGAACACTAAAGGATACACGCCCGGAGTTTATGGGGACTGCTGTCCTGAGTGATTTGATAAAAAGGGCAGGGGACCTTGATCCCATTCTTATTGATGATGTGATTATCGGGTGTGCCTTTCCTGAGGCCGCTCAGGGGCTCAACTTAGGGCGCGTCCTGGTCATGTCCATGGGCTGGCCTGATCGTATCCCGGGTATGACAGTCAACAGATTTTGCTCTTCAGGGCTCCAGGCTATCGCCATTGGCGCTGAAAAGATAATGTGCGGCTTCTCGGATGTTGTGATAGCAGGTGGGGTGGAAAGTATGAGTCAGATTCCCATGGGCGGGAGCATGATGTATCCCAATCCTGCCCTGGTGGACATGAGACCGGGCGCATTCACCAGTATGGGACTTACTGCCGAAAACGTGGCTGAACGGTATAATATCAGCAGGGATGAACAGGATGAATTCGGGGCAAAAAGCCAGCAGAAGGCAGAGGCAGCCATCAAAATGGGCCGCTTCAGGAGTCAGATTGTGCCTTTAAAGGTGAAAAAACAGAAGCAGGTGTCCAATAGGCGCTTTGAGTCTGATGAGGTGATTTTTGATACAGATGAGGGCATGCGCCCCGGCACGACCAGGGATGGTATCTCGCATATTCGCCCCGCTTTCAAACCCGACGGTACCGTGACTGCCGGCAATTCTTCCCAGGCAAGCGATGGCGCAGCAGGGGTTGTCCTCATGTCCAGGGAGAAAACCAGGGAGTTGGGACTGAAGCCTATGGCAGTTTTCCGGTACCATGCCGTGGAGGGCTGTGAACCGGAATATATGGGTGTGGGGCCCGTCGTGGCCATTCCCAGGGTTCTGAGGTTTGCAGATATGGATGTTGATCAGATAGAGTTGATAGAGATAAATGAGGCGTTTGCCGCCCAGGCCATCTATTGCATCCGGGAACTGGGCCTCAAAGAAGATGTTGTCAACGTGAATGGCGGGGCAATTGCACTGGGTCACCCCCTTGGTTGCACAGGCGCGAAACTGACCACCCAGCTTATCTATGAAATGCAGGAGAGAAAGCTAAGATGGGGCTTGGTATCCATGTGCATCGGATTCGGGATGGGCGCGGCTGCTATTTTTGAAAGAGAAGTTTAGAATTTTAGATTGTAACTTCTCCGCAAGATGCGAAGATGTTTTATTGGAGTTAACCTATTTGA
>JAFDIX010000051.1 GCA_019307805.1 Deltaproteobacteria bacterium
GGGACTGGGTGCCCCCCATGACCGCAGCAAGGGCCTCCAGGGCAGTCCGAACAATGTTGTTGTAAGGTTGTTGGGCAGTGAGTGAACACCCTGCCGTCTGGGTGTGAAACCGCAACCACCAGGATCGGGGGTCTTGGGCCTTGAAACGCTCTTTCATGATCTTGGCCCACATCCGTCTGGCAGCTCGAAACTTGGCAACTTCCTCAAAAAAATCCATGTGGGAGTTAAAGAAAAAAGAGAACCGGGGTGCAAAATCATCCACATGAAGCCCCCGGTCTATGGCTGCCTCGGTGTAGGCGATACCATCCGCCAGGGTAGCCAGGGTAAAGGCGAGTTCCTGGACGGCGGTAGAACCGGCCTCCCTGATGTGATAGCCGCTAATGCTGATGGTGTTCCACCGCGGCACGACCTTTGATCCGAATTCCACCGTGTCGGTGATCACCCTGAGTGAGGGTTTGGGCGGACACATGAAGGTCTTCTGTGCAGTGAACTCCTTGAGCATGTCATTTTGGATCGTCCCACCGATCTTTCCACGGGCAATATTCCGATTCTCCGCCATTGCAATGTACATTCCCCAGACGACCGCAGCCGGTGGGTTGATGGTCATGGAGGTGGTTATTTGATCAATGGGCAGACCTTCAAAGAGTTCCTCCATATCCCGAAGCGTATCTATGGCCACCCCGCATTTACCGCACTCCCCCCTGGCCTTGGGAGAATCTGAGTCATAACCCATCAAAGTGGGCATATCAAAGGCGGTGGAGAGGCCGGTTTGCCCCGCCTGGACCAGATGGTGAAAACGCTGGTTGGTGTCTTTGGCCGATCCCAATCCTGCGAACATGCGCATGGTCCAGAGCCGGCCTCTGTACATGGAGGGTTGAATTCCCCTGGTGAAGGGGTATTGCCCGGGAAAGGAGATATCTCTTGCATAATCCTGGTTCAGGACATCTAATGGAGAGGCAATGGGCGTAATTTCCCAGTCCGATACCGTGGAAAACCTTTCAAGCCGTTCCGGCCTTTCGGACAGGGCCTCCCGGAGTTGCTTTCGCCAATGCTCAAATGCCTCTTCGATCTCCTCCATGGATTTTGGGTTGATTATCGAGGACATGGGGCACCTCCCTGAAAAAAGGCAATTGGTCCGCACTGTCCTCCCCCGGGCGTTTTAAGGAACGGAGGAGTAATCTTACTGCTTTCCGAGTATGGCGCTGGCTATGGTGTTCTTTTGTATCTCTCGGGTGCCTTCATAGATCTCCATTATCTTTGCGTCCCGGTAGAAACGTTCGACCTCGTTTTCCAGCATATACCCATACCCGCCTAACAACTGAATGGCCTCATCGGCGACTTCAACCGCCACGCGGCCGGCATACATCTTAGCCATGGAAGTCAACTTGGGGTCAATATGCCCCTGATCATAATTCCATCCTGCTTTATAGACAATGAGCCTCGCCGTTTCAATCTTGGTGATCATATCTGCCAGCTTGTGCTGGGTGACTTGAAATTGTGACAATTTCTTTCCAAACTGCTTGCGCTCCTTGGTGTAGGCCATGGCACGGTCAAAAGATCCCTGGGCAATCCCCAGGGCCTGGGCCGCGATCTCAACCCTGCTTTCATCGAAAAACTCGAGGACCTGATAAAAGCCCTTGTTCTCTTCTCCGACAAGGTTGGCTGCAGGCACGCGCACATCATTAAATACGAGCTCGGCCGTGGATGTCATTTTAATGCCCATCTTATGGCCCACATCCGATGCACTGAACCCTTCAGTTTCTTTCTCAACAATAATGACAGACTGCCCGCGATAGGTGGGGGTTGCCTCGGGATCTGTTTGACACAAAACAATCACATATTGGCCGATTGTGCCGTTGGTAATAAAGGTCTTTCCCCCATTGATCACATAGTCATTTCCGTCCTTCACCGCGGACGTATTCATGAAAGTGATATCACTGCCATGGTCCGGTTCTGTAAAACCTCCGCAGGAAATGGCCTCTCCAGAGATCAAGGGGCGCAGGTATTTCTCTTTTTGTTCATCTGTGCCACATCGGAGAATAATTTCCGAGGCGAAATCAGCAAGGCTCAGGGCAATGCCCAACCCTGAATCCTGACGACAAAATGCCTCCACGACCAGGGCATTCTCAAGGATACCGTAGTCCTGTCCGCCCAGTTCCTCGGGAAAATGAAGCCCGATGAAACCCAGTTCACAGGCCTTCTTCCAAATGTCAAAGGGAAAAGAATGGGCAAGCTCGTGTTCCAGGGCAATGTCCCTGTCGAATTCGCCCTTGGCAAATTCTTCCGCCGCCTTTTGAATGGCATCCTGCTCATTATTTAATTTAAAGTCCATTTCAACCCCACATCATGAAAGTCGGCCCTTAAACTCCGGCTTTCTCTTTTCCAGAAATGCCCCCACACCTTCATTAAAGTCAGGACTGGATCCACAGACTGCAAAGGCATCCCGCTCCATATAACAACCATCCCTGAGGTCGACATCATAACCCCGATGAATACAGTCCTTCAGTCCCTTGAGGGCGACCCTTCCCTTAGAGGCGATTGACTTGGCAGTCTTCATGGTCTCTTCCCAGAGCTCTTCTACAGGATAGACCTTATTGACTATGCCGATCTCTTTGGCCTCATTGGCGCCGATCAACCCACCCGTCATACAAAGCTCTTTGGCCATGGCCTTACCCACAAAACGGGGGAGTCTCTGGGTTCCCCCGAATCCGGGGATGGTACCGAGATTAATTTCCGGCTGTCCGAATTTGGCATTTTCCGAGGCATAGATAAAATCACAGCTCATGGCAAGCTCCAGTCCCCCACCCAGGGCAAAGCCGTTGACACAGGCGATAACCGGAAAGGAAAGGCCTTCGATGCGAAAGAAAAGATCCTGCCCTTTGGATGAAAATTCTCTCAACCCAAGGGGTGTAAGTTTTGCCAGATACCCGATGTCCGCCCCTGCAACAAAGGCTTTTTCTCCTTCCCCTGTCAAGACAACGGCCCTGATACTCTCGTCTTCCTCCATAGCGTTAACGGCGTCGCTTAATTCATCGAGCACGTTTTCAGTGATAGCGTTCAAGGCCTTGGGACGATTGAATCGGATGATCCCAACGCTTCCCTCTTTTTCAAATATTATATCCTCGTATGCCATGTGGTCCCTCCTCCGGTCTTGGTCGCCCTAAGATATCCTCTCCAGCACCATTGCCATACCCTGCCCGCCCCCGATACAGAGACCGGCCAAACCCAGGGTGCTTTCACGGCGCAACATCTCTTGCATCAGGGTCAGCACGATCCGGGCCCCTGAGCACCCGATTGGATGGCCGATGGAAACCCCGCTCCCAAGGACATTGGTCTTTTCCTCATCGCACTGTAACTCCCTTATGCATGCAATGGCTTGGGCGGCAAAGGCCTCGTTCAGTTCAATAAGGTCGAAATCATCAATGGTCAGGCTTTCTCGCTCAAAAATTTTACGAGCCGCCGGTACCGGACCGAGCCCCATAAAGGCAGGGTCCACCCCACCTGATGAAAATGCCCTGATCTTGACCAGGGGCTTCAAACCCAGTTCCTTGGCCTTTTCCTCGGACATGATGAGCAGGGAGGCTGCGGCATCATTGATCCCTGAAGCGTTCCCTGCGGTAACGGTTCCATCCTTTTTAAAGGCAGGGCGCAGCTTGGCCATTTTTTCAACACTTGTTTCCATGGGTCTTTCATCCGTATCGAAAACAAGGGGATCCCCCTTCCTTTGGGGTATCATGACGGGCACGATCTCATCTTTGAAAAAGCCATCCTCTATGGCCTTCATGGCCCTGGCATGGCTGAGGGCCCCCAGTGTATCCTGCTCTTCCCTGGAAATCCCGTATTTCTCGGCAATGTTTTCCGCCGTGATCCCCATGTGGTAACCGTACAGGATCTCATAGAGTCCATCAAAGACCATGAGATCCACAAGGTCCACGGCATTCATTCGGGCCCCCCAACGCGCTGCGGGGATGGAATAGGGAATTAGGCTCATATTTTCCATCCCACCGGCCAGGATGACATCCGCTGCCCCGCACCCAATGGCCTGGGCACCCAACGCGATTGCCTTCATTCCCGAAGCGCACACCTTGTTGATTGTAAATGCACCGGTCTCTTTTGAAATTCCTCCCCGAATCGCTGCCTGCCTGGCAACGTTCTGTCCCTGGCCTGCCCCCACCACGTTTCCCATGATCACTTCATCGATCTGGACAGGTTGCAGGGATTCATCATAGTCATATGCCTCCTTCTCGAGTTCAACCATACCCGTACCCTTGAGGCTGTTCGGTTCGTACTTTGTCAGACCTTCCGTTGCAAAGGGCCTGAGCCCTGCCTTTTTGAGGGTCTCCTTCAATACCAGGGCTCCCAGCTGCACCACCGGGGTCGTCTTCAATGATCCGCCAAAGGCCCCCACCGGGGTCCTTGCACCGGCCACAATCACCACATCTCTCATCATTCAATCTCCTTTTTATATCCTCATTAGAATCCTGTTTCTATTCTGACTGCTACTCGTTGTAGATTATGAGTGTTACAGCCTCTCCTCCACCCAGGCAGAGACTCGCCTCGCCCACTTCCGCCCCCCTGTCCTTCATGGCGTAGATGAGCGTTGTAAGCACACGTGCACCACTGGCGCCGATGGGATGACCCAGGGCCACGGAACCTCCGTGCACATTCACCCTTTCAGGGTCAATGCCCAACTCTCTGTTGATTGCCACAGAGGAAGCGCTGAAGGCCTCATTGATCTCATGGAGTTGCACATCCTCCATGGTGAGGCCATCTTTGGCCAGGACCTTGGGAATGGAATAGATGGGCGCCATAAGCACATATTTCATATCTATGCCCGAAGCCCCCTGGGCCCCCACCTTGACCATGGGCGTGCAGCCCAGTTCCTTTGCCCGATCCCGGGACATAACGACCAGGCACGCTGCCCCGTCGCTGATCTTGGATGCGTTGCCCGGCGTGACCGTACCATCCTTTTTGAAGGCGGGTCTCAGCTTTGCCAGGCCCTCTGCGCTGGTTTTGGGTGTCTTCAGGGGAATCTCATCCTGTTCAAAGACCAGGGGATCCCCTCTCCTGACAGGTACTTCCAGGGGTAAAATTTCTCCCTTGAACTTCCCATTTTCCATGGCATTCCAGACCTTCTGGTAGGATGCGAGGGCAAATTCATCCATGTCTTCACGACTCACCCCATATTTTTCAGCCGCCAGTTCGGCACTCATTCCCATGTGGAAGTCATTGACATGATCCCAGAGTCCGTCGTGCACCATGGCATCCAGCACCTTTCCATTGCCCATGCGGTACCCTGTCCTCAGTTTCTCCATTATGTAGGGGCAGAGGTTCATGTTCTCCTGCCCTCCGGCCACAATGACGTCTGCATCGCCACACTGTATGGCCTGGGCAGCCAGCATGACAGCCTTCAGCCCTGACCCGCAGACCTTGTTGAGAGTAATTGCGCCCACCTCCCACGGCAGCCCGGCCCTTACCATGGTTTGTCTGGCAGGATTCTGTCCCAACCCATGAGGGAGTACGGACCCCATGATCACTTCATCTACATCTTCCTTTTGAATCCCCGCCCGTTCAATCGCTCCATTGATGACCGCGGCACCCAGATCCGTTGCAGTGACTCCGCTCAGGGAGCCGGCAAAATCGCCTATGGCCGTTCTGCACGCACTTACAATGACTACATCTCTCATGAATTCATCCTTCCTTGAATGTGATACCCGCTCGGGCTCCATGCTATTGTTTGATTTCTGAAAACCTATAATAGACCGACTATATAAAGAACCCTTTTTTTAAGTCAAGATATAAAATTCGAGGCCCTATCCTGGAAGCCGATTAGAACCAACACATTGATTTTTATTTAAAATTCAAAATGTTACTGTTAAACGCATCCCATCCCAACGGCATCCAAGCCCCAGATTCCGGCTGATCTAAAAACCTGTTTTTCCTTGACAGAATTCGCGAGTCCTCGTTAGTTTACCCATATGCTGTTCAAATATTTGAAGATTATACAATGGAGAGGATAAACGCAATATGAACCCACTTGCCCGGGAACTTAACGAAATCATAAAGCCCGCCAATCCCTATGTCTACGATATGCTGTCTGAGGTGGGGAAAAACCTTTTCTTTCCAAAAGGCATCCTTTCCCAGAGCGCAGAGGCAAAGGAAAAGGCCCACAGATTCAACGCCACCATCGGCATGGCCACTGAAAAGGGCCGAACCATGCATCTTCCCTCTGTCATGGCAATGATCAAGGGCCTGGAGCCTGAAGAGGCCCTCACCTATGCCCCCTCTTTCGGCATCATGCCCCTCAGGAAGGCCTGGAAAGAGGCGATCCTTGTAAAAAACCCTTCCCTGTCCGGCAAAGCCATGAGCCTGCCGGTGGTGACGAATGCCATCACCCACGGTTTGAGTGTGCTTGCGGACATGTGGGTAGACCCTGGGGATGCCATCATCCTTCCGGATAAGATGTGGGGCAACTACAGTCTGATATTTGCCGTGCGCAGAGGGGCCAATATCGTCCACTACTCTCTTTTTGACCAGAGGGGCCGTTTCCATCTCAAGGCATTTGAAGAGTGTCTTCGGGCCGAGGCCAAGGTCAGGGGAAAAATCATCCTTATCCTGAATTTCCCTAATAATCCAACTGGTTACACCGTGTCACCGTCTGAAGGAAATGACATTGCAACTATTATTTCCGGGGTGGCCGAAGCGGGAACCAATGTCCTGGCCATCACGGATGACGCCTACTTTGGTCTTTTCTATGATGAGACGGCCATGCAGGAATCCATGTTCTCTCTCCTTGCAGGTCGGAATCCAAGGCTCCTGGCCGTAAAGCTGGATGGGGCGACCAAGGAGAATTACGTCTGGGGACTCAGGGTGGGATTTATCACTTACGGGCCCCTCCTTGAAGGTGATGCGATTCCGGTGTATGATGCCCTGGAACGAAAAACCGCCGGTGCCGTGAGAGGGTCCATATCCAACGCCTCCCATTTGGGACAATCCATCCTCTTCCGGTCCCTGCAGGCAGGCACATACCAGTCTGAAAAAGAAGAGAAGTTCCGAATCTTGAAGGAACGGGCCGTGGAGGTCAAGAGAGTCCTGGAAGATTCCAAGTATAATAGTGCCTGGGAGGCCTATCCCTTCAATTCAGGCTACTTCATGTGCCTCAAATTGAAGACCGTGGAGGCTGAAGCCCTCAGGGTCCATCTGCTGGAAAAGTATGGTGTAGGACTCATCGCACTTGGCAAACAGGACCTGCGGGTCGCTTTTTCCTGTATTGAAAAGGAGGATGCGCAGGAACTCTTTGACACTGTTTTGAAAGGTGTTTCGGACTTGGAGTAATGAAAACCTCAGGAACTTCGGCCTCCTGAGTTTCCAAAAAGGAAAAAAGAGGACGCGAATTCCGAAATATGTGGAAAGACTCCCAAAAACTTATAGAGAGCGTAAAGACACAGCCCTGGACAGAGCAGTGTGCCGTTGATAAGGCGTTCTGGGAACAGCTTTTCATTTGGGTCAATGATCAGTTGCTCCCTGATTTTCTTGCCCAGTTCGTCCACCAGGTGGATGAAATCATCGATATTGATCCCGACCTTTCAGAACCTGATATCCTCATCACTGCGACACAGATCATGGTTGAGTTCCTGGGCGCAAAATCAGCCTCGGTTCGCATCTATGATCCCCACACAGAACAAATGCTCTCCTACGGTTCCTTCCCGTTTGACGAAAAGACCCGGGAAACCTACATCCCCCTGAAGGGGACCGTGGCCGGTGAGGTCGTCAATACCCGAAAGACCTATCTTGTCTCCAACATCCGGAAAGAGAAACGGTATCATGATAAAGGAGTAGTGGAGCGGAAAGGGACCCACTCCGTAATGGCCGTACCCCTCGCCATCACCCGTTTCTTCCCCCATGAAAGGGATACGGTGGGGGTGATACAGGTCTATTTCCCCGAAAAGGACAGAACATTTACACCCCTGGAGATCCAGATGGCTGAGCTCATGGCGCGCAGGCTCAGTTTCGTGATTGCACGAAAAAAACTCCTTGCCATGCACCGTCTGAATGAAAAAAAAGAAGCCATTGTCCGACAAATATTTCGCAGGCTTGGGGCCGGTGAAGGCATTAAAATGAAGGATGTCTTCAACCGGGTAATCCCCGAGTTGGTGGACATCATCAATGTCCAGAGCTGTGCCCTGTTTTCCGTTTCCGATGACATGGAACATGTGGTCCTGGAGGCAGGGTATCCCGAAAGGGTCGGTTACCACGGCATCGGCAAGAGATTCCATATCGACAGTGAACCTGCCTTTGGAATAGTCCTGGAGCAGCGGGGTTATTCTCAAGAAACCCCCTTTGAGATGGTGACCTCGCACTATGTGCTGGTCGTGGACCCGCAGAAAACCCTGCTGGTCTCCAAAAAGGTCAAGCGATTTGCGGCCGCACACAACATTAACTCTATCCTCTATGTACCGCTGAATATAGGCGAGGAGATCACCCATTTCATGACCTTCGATGCCCTTGACCAGAGGAAGAGATATGGAGAAGAAGAGATCGAGGTCTTTCTCTTCCTGGGAAGGGAGTTGATGAAGGCCCAGAGGATGGAACGTCTTGATGATATCCTGCATGATTTCAAAAATCCTGCCATTGCCACCGCCGGTTTTGCACGAAGACTCAAGATGCTCCTCGACCGAGAAAGAAGTGAAGAAACGGAGGCGACCATTGGAAAATATGTGGATATCCTCCTGCAAGAGACGAGTCGCCTTCAAGAAATGGCCTTGAGCCTCTACCATATCGGCGCGGAACAGGTCGTGAACCTGACGGAAGTATTCAAAAAACGGTTCGAAATCAACAAAGAGGCCATTCGGGAACTACTCAAACAGAATGTGGAACTCCATGTAGGACCCCTTGAAGACCCCCTCCCCGTCCTTTCTTATCCACTGCACCTTGAACGTATTCTGGATAACCTTCTCAACAACGCCACCAATGCCATCCCCCTGAAAGGCGGAAAACTCGCCATTCGTACGTACAGAGATTCAGACTGGGCCTGTGCGGAAATTACCAATACGGGGTACATATCCGAAGAACAGCGATTGCGGCTATTGGAGGGAGAGGGCGAAGGAAGGGGACTTTATATCACACACCGCATCATCCGCATCCTTAAGGGAAAGATCGACATCAAGGTAGGAAGGGAGACAACCACTGTAGTGGTGCGACTCCCGCTGGGGTCTGACGGGTAAAAATAACGGCCGGTGAAATCACGGCTTTTCCTCTCGATCGAAATCCATGTCAAACCGTGAAAACTGTCCGCTCTTTGCAGCCTCAGGTTTGGGGGTGTAGGTCTTGGGCTCCCGGCCCTCCCTGAAGGCCTGGAAAACCGTTTTTTTGGAATAGGGACTTGCCAGAAGCCCTGTTTCCTTATCTATTTTGACAAATACCACACCCTCGGGAACGGGAAAATCCTTGACCGGAAGATCCTTCAGGACCTCTGACATGAAATTGAGCCATATGGGGCTCGCCGCCCGGGAACCGGTCTCCCCCTTCCCCATGGACTTTCGGTCATCGTATCCCACCCAGACTCCGGTGGCCATTTCAGGACTGAATCCCAGAAACCATGCATCCCGCAGGTCATTGGTGGTGCCCGTCTTTCCGGCTGCCGGCCGCTTAAGGGCCTTTACCCGCCATCCTGTTCCTTCCTTGATGACTCCTTTGAGCAAGTCCGTCATTACATAGGCCGTGTCCGGGGAGATGGCTTCCTGAAAGCTTGTCTGGTTCTCTTCGATGACCTGCCCCCGTCGATCCAAAATACGGTCGATGAAGAAGGGGTCCATCAAAACACCTCCATTGGGAAAGACGGAATAGGCCCTGGTCAGTTCTGCCAGGGAAAGCCCGGAGGAGCCCAGTGCGAGAGACAAATCAGGTTTTAGATCGGCCTCGATGCCCATGAGTCTTGCGTAATTAATTGCATATTTTACCCCCATATCTTTGAGGATTTTTACGGTGATGACGTTCCTGGATTTGATAAGGGCGGAACGGAAGAGTGTGCGGCCATAAAATTTTTTCTTGTAGTTTTTGGGCTTCCACAACTCGCCGTCGGCATGTTTGGTGGATATATAGGGCGCGTCAATAATGATACTGGCCGGATTCATGCCCCAATCCAGGGCAGAGGCATATATGATCGGTTTAAACGCGGAACCGGGCTGCCGTCTTGCCTGAATGGCCCGATTAAACTGGCTGCCGGAAAAATCCCTTCCCCCGACCATGACCTTCACCCTGCCGCTCTCCGTCTCCAGGCAAAACATAGCGGCCTGCACCTCTGGTTTCTGTTCAAGCGATACCTTCCAGGCATGGGGAGGATTTCCCGCAGCCGTGATACGCACCAGGACCGCATCCCCCCTTTCAAGTACGCTGCTCGGTTTCTTCACTGCGGCCGCATAGTAGGGCACTTTTGGATTGGGCTTTCTGGCCCATTTCATATTTGCAAGGGGAAGGACCCCGGTCCAGTTTCCTATGCCAAGTATAACCTCCTTGTGCTCATCATCCACGCTCTCCACAACAGCCTCGAGGACATCCCCAATTGACGGTGTTTTGAGTGCCAGGGCCTCGGCAGCCCGCTTTCTTTCAGCGTCTAATCCTTCCGGGGAAACATGCCGCAAGGGGCCCCGATACCCCTCTCGCTTGTCCAACTCCAGCAGGCCCTTTTTGATGGCCCGCTGCGCGGCTTGCTGCATCTTGAGGTCAAGGGTTGTATGCACCCGGAGCCCTCCCCTGTACAGGAGTTCTCTACCGTATTTCTTTTCCAGATACTTGCGTATGTATTCGGTAAAATAGGGGGCCTTTTCAAAGGG
>JAFDIX010001019.1 GCA_019307805.1 Deltaproteobacteria bacterium
ATAGGCGGTGCAAAGAATGCGGCGCTCCCGCTTATGGCAGCAACCCTTTTGACCGAGGGGTGGAACACGTTTACCAATGTTCCTGCCCTCCGGGACATTCGAACCGCCCAAGTACTCCTCGAACATTTGGGGGTGGAGACGCGAAACAAAGACGGACTCCAGATCAACGCTTCCAACCTCAGTGGCTATGAAGCTCCTTATGAGCTGGTAAAAACAATGCGGGCTTCCATTCTGGTTTTGGGCCCTCTCCTGGCTCGTTTGAAACGGGTGGATGTCTCTTTGCCGGGAGGCTGCGCTATCGGTGCTCGCCCGGTAGAACAGCACCTGAAAGGCCTTGAGCTCATGGGGGCAAAAATTGAGATCCAGCATGGGTACATTAAGGCCCGGACAAGGGGGCTCAAGGGGGCCAAGATCTACTTTGATATCTCTACGGTTACGGGAACTGAAAATCTCATGATGGCGGCATCCCTCGCCAAAGGAACGACTACTCTACATAATGCCGCCCAAGAACCGGAAGTGGTGGAATTAGCCCACGTTCTCAACAAGATGGGCGCTCAAATAGCAGGGGCAGGTTCCGATGTCATTACTATTGACGGAGTAAAAGACCTTCGCCCTGTTTCCCACCAGATCATGCCTGACCGAATCGAGATCGGCACCTATCTGGTAGCCGGAGCTTTGGTCGGAGGAACCGTGGAAGTTTCCCCCTGTAATCCCTCCCATCTTGGTGCCCTTCTCCAAAAACTGGAGGAAGCGAACATAAAGGTGACGGTAAACACGGACAGCATTAAGATCAAAGGAGGGAATCCCATCAACAGTGTCAACATAACCACCCTTCCCTTCCCCGGCTTTCCTACGGATATGCAGGCTCAGTTTATGGTGCTCATGTCCCTGGCCCAAGGTACCAGCGTCATCGCGGAATCCGTTTTTGAAAACCGTTTTATGCACGTCGGCGAATTACAGAGAATGGGAGCGGATATTGAAATTAAGGGAAACACGGCCATCGTGCGAGGAGTAAAGAATTTAAGTGGGGCATCAGTCATGGCAACTGACCTGCGGGCGAGCGCTTCGCTCATCTTGGCGGGTCTGGTAGCGAGAGGCACCACCGAGGTTTCACGAATCTACCATATCGACAGGGGATATGAAGCTATTGAGCAGAAGCTGCGAAACGATATGAAGCTATTGAGCAGAAGCTGCGAAACTTGGGGGCAAGTATAGAGCGGGTGAGGGGTGCTTGATACTGGGAACTGGATACTTGATCTTACAAGCCTCCTACCGTCGCAGTGTCCTGGAAATCGATTTGGGCTGGGTAGGGAACATACAATCCTGTATCGTGCATCTTGTGTCGTGCATCCTCTATAAATGTGCACAAGGAGTAAACCATGAAAGTTCTGCGAGTATGGGAAGAGGGATTTAACGAAGCATTCGAAGCTCTGCACCGTCGTCCTCAGGAAGAGGATGAAAACCTCGAAACCCTGGTCCGGGATATTATCAAGGATGTAAAAGCACGGGGTGACGCTGCCCTCCTGGACTATACGGCTCGCTTCGATAAGGTTAAGCTTTCCCAAAAAGAACTCCTGGTTTGCGAAGCTGAAATCGATGAAGCTTTTAAGAAAGTCTCTTTAAAAGACAAAAAGTCTTTGAAGCTGGCCAAAGAACGGATCGAAAAATTTCACCAGGAGGAATTATCGCGCTCCTGGATACATGGGGGCAGCGGAGGAGAAATTACCGGCCAGGTGGTCATTCCCTTAGAAAAAGTGGGCATGTACGTTCCGGGCGGAAAGGCCGCTTACCCTTCTTCAGTGCTGATGAATGCTGTTCCCGCGCGGGTGGCTGGTGTATCCGAGATTATTATGGTTACCCCGCCATCTCGGGATGGCGTCAATGCCCACACTCTCGCTGTCGCCCGGCTGTGCGGAATACAAAAAATATACCGGGTTGGAGGAGCGCAGGCGATCGCATCACTGGCTTATGGAACCGGCACCATTCCTCGGGTGGATAAAATTGTTGGACCAGGTAATGTTTTTGTGAATAGGGCAAAGAAATTAGTCGCCGGGGACGTGGGGATTGATATGATCGCCGGACCGAGTGAAATCTTGGTTGTTGCCGACCAAACTGCTCGTCCGGAATTCATCG
>JAFDIX010000437.1 GCA_019307805.1 Deltaproteobacteria bacterium
CCCGGAGTATGCAAAGCCATACCGAGTCCTCGCTTTTTCCTACGTTCACGATATCCTTTTTGGCACGAGCAAGTCCCCTAAAAGCTCCATGAAACAGGCGTACAAATTGGCGCAAAAAGCCATCTCCCTGGATGACTCAAACCCTAACGGCTACGTGGTGTTGAGCTTTATCTACTTGATGAAAAGGCAGCATGATAGGGCCATTGCCGAAGCGGAGCGGGCTATCGCCCTCGATCCTAATGGGGCTGAAGGCCGTAATAGATTGGGGCTTGCCCTGATTTACGCAGGCAGGCCGGAGGAAGCCATCGCGCCACTTGAAAAGGCGATTCGTATCAACCCTATCGCTCCGGCGCGCTTTTTCTTGAACTTAGGCCGTGCCTATCGGGATGCAGGACACTATGAGGAGGCGATCGGAGAATTTAGGAAAGCCATCCATCGTGCTCCAGATAGTGTGTTTGCCCATTGGGAGCTGGTCGCGGCTTACAGTTTAGCGGGCCGTGATGAGGAGGCCCGTTCTGAAGCAGAAGAAGTTCTCAGGATAGCTCCTAAATTCTCTCTTGCGGTGCTTAAGAAGAGACTCCCATATAAAAATCGAGCTGATACAGAGCGCATAGTCGAGGCCCTGCGAAAGGCGGGGCTGAAGTGAGGCTAGGTAATACCCTAGATATTGTGGTCGCCTCCCAAACCCGAAAATTCAAGTATTCTTGCCAGATACTAGAATTCGAATACCCCTCATTTGTTTATGACTGCCAGATGAAACATGAAAAAGCCAAAGGCTTTCTATTACCCAAATAAGTCATAAGTGTCTGAGAGAATCTAAACGTCGTCGGGGGATTTGCAGGATCAGATGCTGGCTTTCACAACTCTTACCTTCAACCTTCCACCTTTTACTTAATTCCGTACTTGACCCAGTTCTTTTCCACCTTTTTCATGACCTCTTCAGAGGGATAGGCCACCGGAGGAAACCGTTCGTTGTTCCATTCCGGTCTGGGTTTCCACTCATAGGGCTTGACCGCCTCCATGATCATGGTGTCTGTGAAGCCTCGCATGTCGGAGGTCTGGGATGGGTCCAACACGGCTGTCTTGCCCCTGGTCAGGATGTTTACACCCCTTGAAGCCTGCAGCCGTGTTACCGTGGCCCACCAGACCTCATCCAGATTGAAGGGGTTAATATCGTCATCCACCACTATGACGTTTTTTACAAATGCCCCCATCTTGCTTCCGAGCAGGGCATGGGCCACCCTGCGGGAGTGTCCCGGGTAATGCTGTTTGACCGCCACCACGGCCATACCCCATCCCCCGGCACAGGCAGGAAAAAAGACCGAGCGGATACCCTGAATACCGCAACCCTCGGTTAAAAAATTCTTCGTGAGTGCGCTCAAGGAAATGGAAGTGCAGATATGATCCTCATTGATGGGTTTCCCTTCCAGGGTCCCCCGGTATATGGGGTCATTGCGAAATGTCACACATTTGATGTTGAACACGGGCCTTGGCCGGGCCTTACCGCCATAGTGGCCCACCCATTCCCCGAAGGGACCCTCCAGCGTCCTCTCATCTATTGGGATTTCTCCTTCCAGGACAATTTCCGCTGATGCCGGCACCAGCAGGTCGGAGGTCTCGCATTTCACCAGTTCAACCGGTTCTCTTCTTATGGCCCCGGCCATATCGAACTCATTGACCCCCTGATCAAAGGGGGTGGCCGCTGCAATGGGAATGGTGGGGTCCAGTCCGACTGCAACGGCAGCAGGCATTGCCTTACCGAGTTTCTTGTATTTCAAATAGTGCATGCCGATATGTTGGTCATAGGCGAGTAAAACCCCCAGTTTATTCCGGTCATGGATCATCATCCTGTATATGCCGGCATTGAGCCAATCGGTGTCAGGATCCTGGGTAATCAAGGTATGCCAGGTGCCGAAGTACCTGCCTCCATCCATTTCATTCCACAGGGGGACGGGGAATCTAGTGACATCGATATCTTTTTCAAAAAGGATGTTCTCCTTGCAGGGACCGCTATCAACGGTTTTCGACTTCAGGGGTTTTACAATTCTCGAAGAGAATTCCTGAACAATTTCCTCCAGAGGGGTTTTTGAAGGCAGGCCCAGGGCCAATGCAAACCGGTCATAGGTGGCCACCCCGCCTACGAAAAGTGGGGTTTGATAATCCTTGATGTTCTTGAAGAGGAGCGCCGGTCCCTTGTCATCAAAGGTCTTTCTGACAATCCCTTGAATTTCATCCCGCCAGTCGACTTCCGCCTCAACGATTGCCAACTCCTTCTCCTGAGCCAGTGCATCAATGAAGCTTCGAAGGTCTTGAAATGCCATATTCTTCCCCTACTTTTCCCTGATTAGGATTTTATCTCTCATCCACAAATCTTTTGGCCTTGTGCTCGTATCTGGGAAGGGTTCCCTTTTCCGCGATCTCAACTCTGAAACTGAGATTGAACTGCCTCTTGAGTTCTGACTGCAACCCGGCAGTAAAGTCATGCAGGACGTCTTGGCTGCCCTCTTTTTCAATAAGAATCCTGATGTCGTCCCGATCATTCTCCCTCAAGGCGATGATCTTGTATTCGTATCCGGGATCCATGTGCTTTTCTACCAGAACACCAACCGTGCTTGGGAAGATATTGATCCCGCGGATTTTGACCATCTGATCCTGGCGCCCCAGAATTCCTCCATCAAGAGATCTGAATGTGCGGCCGCAGGCGCATGTGTCTGGAAGGGCCTTGACGATATCACGTGTTCTAAACCGGATGGCCGGATTGCATGTCCTTCCCAGATTGGTAAGTACCAGTTCTCCCTCCTGTCCTTCGGGAATATTTTGTCCGGTTTCAGGATCAATGATCTCGGCTATAAATTCACTTTCCATGATGTGGATGGAAGTAGGGGCCTTATGACACTGAAAGCCCCAGGTTCCCACTTCGGTCAAGCCCACATAATCAAAGGCCTTTGCGCCCCAGGTGCCCTCGATTTTATCCCTCAACACAGGGTCCAGGGCGCCCGCCTCACCGGACAGAATCAGGATCCGGACATCCGAGTTCCTTAAATCAATGTTTTTTTCCCGGGCCACGGCAGCCATTCGCAGGACATAGGTCGGTGTGCCCGCCAGGACCGTGACCCTGTTTTCCAAAAGACAGTCCAGACGCTGCTCGGTATTCCATCCCCCGGTTGGAATGATCAGGGATCCTATTTTGTAGGCCCCTTCATAGAGGATCCAAAAGGCCGTATAGGGGCCGAAATTGAAGGCAATGAGAATGGTGTCCTCGGAGGTTACCCCGGCCGCTGCCAGGATGTAACAGGCGCCCTCCCCCCTCCAGTCCCAGCTCTCCCTGGTGTCCAGCATCTTGATGGGCGTTCCCGTTGTCCCGGTAGTCTGGTGATACTGGACATAATGGTCCAGGGGTTCTGTAAGAGTGGTTCCGAAGGGCGGGTTATTCACCTGGTCCTGCTCGAGTTCCTCCTTGTGGGTGAAGGGGAGCAGCTTGAGGTCATCGAGGGAAGTGATGTCTTCAGGGCGAATCCCGGCACTGCCGTACTTGTCGGTGTAAAAGGGATTGGACCGGCATACCTTCTCCAGCATCTTCTTGAGGTGTCCAAACTGGTGACCCTCCAAGACCTGGCGGCTCGCCGTCTCTATTTTTTTGTTATGAAAGGGCATCTCCTGTGTAGACCTTCTTGGTTAGGTTTTTAGGTTGAAGACTGAAGGCTGAAGTATTTCATGCATCTCGCAACGATCGTATCAAACCATTCAGGACCTTCCCCATTCCGCATTCCGACTTCTCCCTTCCTCTTCCCCTATATCTCAAACACCTTCTTGGGTGTCTTGTGCAGGCACTCACTGTGGCCCTCTTCCGTTACGAGATAATTATCGCATACCCAGGCAAAGGCAGTCTTGGTCGCGACGATGGGATGGATGGTGATGTTCATGTTGGCCTGCAGTTTCATGGATTCGTCATCCCGAATGGCCGGCCTTTCCACCAGGTCGTATCCCTGTCCGTGGGCAAACAGCCGTTTCTCCTCGGGATAGCCCTTGCTCTTCAGAAACGCATTGTTTGCCTCAAGCAGGTCTTTGGGATCGGCACCCGGCTTCAAAAGATCAAGCACAACATTCTGGGCCTCCTTGGCCAACTCACAGTTCTCTTTCAATTCATCCGAGGCCTTTCCAAGGACACAGGTGCGACCCAACTCCGTATACATTCCGCCGGGGCCGCTGACCTCGATCATCAGGGTAAATTGATCCCCTTCCCTGATTTCCCTGTTCATAAAGTGCCTCTTCAACATGGGGCAGGGTTGACCCATGGGGGCGGAAGCCGCCATGATCAACTGCTGTTGGCTCCCCAGGTTGTGCACGGTATGTTGCGTGAAGGACATGACCTCATAGTCCCTCAGCCCCGGTTTGATCATACTGAAGGCCTTTTCCATGGCGTCATCCTGAAGGACCGCCGCCCTCTTAATCAGATCGATCTCCTCTTGGCTCTTGATGGCCTTGATGTTGTCCACAAGATCGGTGGCATCCGTGAAT
>JAFDIX010000438.1 GCA_019307805.1 Deltaproteobacteria bacterium
GAAAATGGCTTTATCAACAAGTGGTTCGGGAGTTGTTTGAGAGAAACATCCGATCGAAATCCGATTTCGATTCCCATGCCGGAGTGGTTAAAACAGAAATTCTTTCGACAGGGCAGGATCTGCTCAACCGGATCGTTCCGGTCATGGAAGCCTACCATGAGGCAAGATCGACAATTTCAGCGGTAGAACTGGAAAACAGGCTTAAGCCGGCAATCATCAAATATCTTGGCGGGATAAGAAAAGATCTGGTCAAGCTCGTACCAGACAACTTTGCGGCACTGTATGACGGGGACCGGCTCCGTCATTTGAAGCGGTACGTAAAAGCCATATCGATGCGAGCCCAGAGAGGTGTCGTGCATCTTGAAAAGGACATGAGCCGGGACAAAGAGCTTCAACCCTATGTGGAAAAGCTCAAGGGAATGCTCAAAGCTCTTTCACCAAAAGTGTCTGATGAAAAGAGAAATGCCATCGAAGCCTTTCACTGGATGATCGAAGAGTATAAGGTCTCTCTTTTTGCCCAGGAGCTTAAAACCGCTGTTCCGGTTTCAAAAAAACGGATAGATAAAATGGTCGGCGAGATCGAACGAATGGTATGATGGCGCCTATCATTTCACTCCAGGCCGATCCATGATCTGATGTCTTCCTTGGAGGGAATTTTACCGACACATTTTACTTCACCGTCCACTACAACCGCCGGCGTCATCATGACACCATACTCGGCGATCTGCATGATGTCGGAAATTTTTTCAATGGATATCTCGACACCGGTCTCTTTGACGGCTTCCTTGATAATGTTTTCGGTTTGTGTACATTTGGGACACCCTGGCCCCAGCACTTTGATCTCCATGACAATCCCCTTTCCCTGTTGCCTGTATGGCATCTTTTTTATCTCGCTACATCCGTTATCGGTCCGCTGGCGATAATTTCCCGACCGCTTCCAGCAGCCATGTTTTCAGTTGTTCTCTGGACGGCACCTTGCCGGTGCATTTGATCTGACCATTGACCACCAGGCCCGGCATGCCCATCACACCATATTCGGAAATCTCCAAAGGGTTACGCACATGCTCGAGGTCCGCCTTCACCTGCAACTCGGTCATCAATGACATCAGGTCCTGCTCCAACCGTTCGCAGTTGGGACATCCTGGGCCAAGGACTTTGATTTCGATAAATCCAGGATCCATCGGTTCTTCAAACGGTTCTCCGACAAACTTTTTGAACTCCCGGAGAAATGCTGTGCCGTATTTCTCCTTCACACTGTCCTGGATGTAGTTGGTGCGGGAGAGTCTTTCAAGCAATACAAATCTAATTTCCTCATCCGGCTTTCCACGGAATTTGTCGTCGACCGTCTTAAGCACCTCTTTCAATCCGATGATCCCGGTTCTCTGCCCGGCAACTAAAATCTGTGTGACATCAGGTGTTGCCATATTTTACCTTTACAGGATTATTTGAATAAATGACCGAAGACCAGCCCGCTGATGGTAGCCATAATCACTACCAGACTGACAAAAGCGATGGTTTTTTTTGTTCCCAGAATATTGCGGATCACCAGCATGTTGGGAAGGCTGAGGGCCGGACCGGCGAGAAGCAGCGCCAGCGCTGGCCCCTTTCCCATTCCCGCTCCGATCAGACCCTGCAGGATGGGAACTTCGGTCAGGGTGGCAAAGTACATGAACGCGCCGACAATCGAAGCAAAAAGGTTTGCCCATAGGGAATTGCCGCCCACCAGGTCGCCAACCCACCGTGAAGGGATGAGCCCTTCGGAACCCGGGCGTCCCAGGAGCAGGCCGGCTGCAAGCACCCCGATCAGCAGCAGCGGCAAAATCTGCTTGGCAAAGTCCCAGGTGGACAGAAACCAGGACTCTGCCTCGCCGCGGGTCGTGGTGAGCAATATCGCCAGGGCAAAGATTCCAGCGGAAAAGGCAATGAGGGGTTGGTGAGGCATTGTTACGGCCAGGCCCAGAATCACGATTGCCGCAATTACCACTTTGAAGGGTTTGACTCCCATCCAGAGGACCAGCATTGCTCCCAGAAATAGGGCAAAAAGCCCGGTAAGATACCACTTTACTTCGAAAACCGTATACCAGAATCCACCGGACCTCGAGGGCTCGCCCCATGTGGCGGCAATCAAAAGTAAAACCATGGTCCCAAAATAGGTGATGTTTTGCCATAACGGTCGTTCCGCTTCAGGTTCTGGCATGTGAAGGGCCATGTCGGCTTTGGCCTGCTCCTCTTCGAGAAACATGACATGCATGATCAGACCGATGACGATGCTGAACACGATGGCTCCAATCGCGCGGGCAATACCGATTTCAGGGCCGAGTATGCGTGCTGTCAGGATAATGGCCAGCACGTTGATGGCCGGGCCGGAGTAAAGAAACGCGATGGCAGGTCCGAGCCCGGCGCCGCGCTTCCAGATACCGGCAAAAAGCGGCAAAACCGTGCAGGAGCAAACCGCCAGAATGGAACCGGAAACCGAAGCGACGCCATACGATAAAACTTTTAAGGTGCCGGCGCCCAGATATTTCATTACTGCCGCCTGGGAAACAAACACTGATATGGCACCGGCAATGAAAAAGGCCGGGACCAGACATAAAAGCACGTGCTCCCTGGCATACCATTTTGCAAGGGCCAGTGATTCGATCACGGCGTTTGTAAAACGCGAGCTGTCCATGGGCAAAAAGAAAAACAATAAAAATACACCTGTGATGACGCCCAAGGGTTTCCAGATATTGCTCCAGTCAACCCGGCTCGGTTGTGATGTTTCACTTTCAGCATTCGTGGCGATCTGAAAGGTTTTGTTTGGATTGGCTGTTGACACGGATTCGTTCATATTAACTTTCCTGTTGCAAAAGCACCTGTGTGGGCTTGCTATATTTTTTGGAGATGTATCAATTGCCGAGATTCATACATCGTGATTTATGGATATAATAAGGCGAAAAAAATTACCGCTTGTCTACGATTTGAAACCTGTCGATCTGCGGTAAACGCCGCAGCAAATTGTTGATTTCGGGTTCATCTTCGAGCCAGTGTTTAATATTTCTAACAAGATTAGTAGCATAGGGGCTCTGACCGCCTTCGGAAAGTCGATAATTGACCCACAGGCCGTCTTTGAATGATGCAATCAGGCCTGCTTCTTCAAGAATTTTTAAATGCTTGCTGGCAGTAGACTGTGCGGTCTCCAGCACGGTGTGAATTTCACAAACGCACATGATCTTATTTTGGAGCATTTTCAATATCTTGACTCGTGTAGGGTCCGAGGCGGCCTTCATTACTTTTAAGAATTCATTCATCGTATTTTCCATATCGCTTTATGGGAATATAGTACGGCGTTGCCGGGTTGTCAAGAACATGGTGCGATACAGGGTGCCTCCGGGGCTTACAATGCCGACGTAATCGTGAAATGCGTGGCGACTGCCGTGCAGCACGGTATGGGGAACTTTATTTAGTCCTTGAAAACCTGGTCCTCTGGGCCAGGTCAGAGTTCTCCGGCTCTGCCTAAAGAATCGCTGCAAGAGTTTGAAGTGAACTAAAGTTTAAAGTGAGCTAAAGGAAAGGAATTCTGCCAATTATATAAAATCAGCGGAGCGAAGCGACTCCATAATTTTAGGCACTTTAGATCACTTTAGGCACTTTTAACTTGTACGGCTTTAAGTAAAACAGCCCCTTCCCGGGGTAGCCCAAAGCTAGGCCCTCTGGACCAGGATATGAGGAGGTAACGTATGGATAAATTGGCAGATAGAGCGGCCAGCAATCTCGAGGCTGTTCGGGCACAAAAGCCACTCATTCAC
>JAFDIX010000052.1 GCA_019307805.1 Deltaproteobacteria bacterium
TTTATTTGCCCCCCACGAAGGCGATCAAGACATCATGCCCTACCAGGAGGTCGTCAATTACGTCAGGGAGCGCGGAGGGTTTTGCTTCTGGAACTATCCGGAGCAAAGATCAGGGCGCAGGAAACTCGGGCCCATTTTCCTGGATACCCCGCCCTACCCCCAGGACCTATTTAAATCAACGAATTATACCGGTTTTGCTGCCATCTATGCTGACAACATCACCATTACAGAACCGGGAAACCTTTGGGACGGTCTTTTACGGGCCTACTGCCGCGGCCAGAGGGAGAGACCGGTATGGGGAATCGCAACGGCCGACTTTCATGAAGACGGTCGCCTTGGCCTCGTTTTGGGAGCCCTGCCCACAACCTTTCTTGTTCGGAGTCTCTCCAAAAAGTCAATACTGGATGCCCTCCGCAAGGGGCGCATGTATTGCTCCTTTGGCAACGGTCATTTTCCACGTCTCGGGGAATGGGTCTGAAAGGGCAGTGATGGGCGAGACCCTCACCACCTCCAGTATGCCTGTCATCAGATTCAAAGTCTCCTATGATCACCCCAAAGAGCCGTCGATGAAGATCCTTCTTATACGCGATGGCAAGGTCATCCACACTGTCGAAGGCATCCCCCCCATAGAAGTGGAATATGTTGACACTGAGGCCCCCATCGGCCAAAAGACATATTACCGAATCATGGATAAGAAGAAGCATCTTACATCCAATCCTATTTTTGTAACCTACAAAAACCGCACCAATCACCTCCGCCCTTCCCCGGAAAGGCGGGAGTGAATGGTGCGAAGTTTTTGCAGAGATTCAGGGGGTTTGCCCCCGCGGTTTTTTTAGGAGCTACGCCCAAAATGTGCGGTATTTGTGGAAAACTGGCCACTGGCGGCAACGGAATAGACAGAGAACTTCTCAAAAGGATGTGCGACTCCTTCGCCTACAGAGGGCCCGATGATGAGGGGATCTACCTGTCCAAGAACGTCGGTCTGGGACATCGCAGGTTAAGCATTATAGACCTTTCCCCTGCAGGGCACCAGCCCATGAGCAATGAGGACGGGACCATCCGGCTTGTTTTCAATGGCGAAATCTATGACTTTGAGAATCTTCGACGAAAACTCATATCCAAGGGACACGATTTAAAGAGCCGCACAGACAGTGAAACCATCATCCATCTCTATGAAGAAGAAGGGACGGACTGTGTAAGACATCTTAATGGGATGTTCGCTTTTGCACTCTGGGATGAAAAACGGCAAAGACTGTGGCTGGCCAGGGATCGGGTCGGGATAAAACCCCTCCATTACTACTGGGACAATCGCCGGTTCCTTTTTGCATCAGAAATAAAGGCAATTCTCCTGGATCCGGATGTCCAAAGGGAAATTGATCCCGAAGCCCTGGATCTCTATTTGACCTTGAGCTATATCCCGGCCCCCAGGACCATATTCAAAAATATCCGAAAACTGCTTCCCGGGACCTCTCTGGTATTTGAAAATGGGACCCTCACCTTTGAAACCTATTGGGACCTTGAAAAGGAGAGGACACAGTCATTTGAGCAGGGCGACCTTGATCAGGACCTGCCCTTTTTAACGGACCGCCTGCGAGGCCTCCTTGAGGAATCTGTAAAACGCCGGTTGATTTCGGATGTCCCCCTGGGCGCATTTTTGAGCGGTGGCCTGGATTCCAGTATTATTGTTGCCCTCATGGCCAGAAATTCGAGCCGCCCTATCAAAACCTTCTCCATAGGATACAAAGACCTTCCCGCTTTTGACGAAACCGCCTATGCAAGGGAGGTGGCGAGATTCAACAAGACCGATCACCACGAGTTCAAACTGGGCTACAAAGACATCCTCGATGTTTTTCCCCGGGTCCTGGAGAACGTTGACGAGCCCTTTGCAGACTCCTCCGCCGTACCCACTTACATTGTCTCGAAAGAGACAAGGGAGCATGTTACCGTGGCCCTTTCCGGGGATGGGGGAGATGAGCTCTTTGCCGGGTACCGAATGTACCTGGGTGAATACTGGGCAAAGCACTACTCCAAGCTCCCCCGGTTCGCCAGGGAGGGTCTCATTGCGCCCCTTATCCAGGCACTGCCCGATTCCAGAGACAATCCGCGCCTGGAAATGATTCGAAGAATGAAAAAATTCGTCAGGGGCATGAGCAGTTCTTTTTCGGACCGGTTTTGCGGCTGGCGGGAGATCTTTCCCTTTCCCCTGAGGCAGAAACTCCATCATCATCCCCTGCCTGAAAATTTCTACCTCGCCCATATCAAAGATCTCGTCAGCAAAAAAAAGCCCTGGTTTGGGAATGATTCTGTGAACCTCATGCTTTACATGGACATGAAGGGTCTGCTGCCGGGGGATATGCTGACAAAGGTGGACAGGATGAGTATGGCCAATTCCCTCGAGGTTCGCGTTCCCTTTTTGGATCACACCTTCGTTGAATTCGCCTTCCAGCTTGCCGGAAACCTGAAGCTGAAGGCCAGGGGCGGGAAATACATCCTTTTAGAGGCCTTTAAGGATTACCTCCCTCCCATGATTCACAACAGGCCCAAATGGGGATTTGAAATGCCTATCGGTGCCTGGCTCAGGAAAGAACTCAGCTTTCTGATAGATGAATACCTGGATGAAGGACACATTCAAAAGCAGGGTCTGTTCCACAGTGGAGTTATCCGGGGGCTGGTCGCGGATCACATGGCAGGTCGCCAGGACACCTCCTGGCAACTCTGGAATCTCATCGTGTTCCAACACTGGTATGGGAGATATATGCCATAGGGCTTTTTTGAGGATTCAAGGGGCCAATCCGCCTGAGGCGGAAAGGGTTCGAGTGAAAGGCGTAGTAAACTCCAAAAAAAGGAAAGAGGTTCATTCGGTTTTGCGCAGAACAACGCCCTATGTAATTCTTTTGATCCTGCCCCTCCTTGTTGCCGGATGTCGCCTGGGCTACGTACTCCAGGCGGCCAACGGGCAGTATGAAATCCTCAGCGAATCCGTCCCTTTGGAAGAGGGACTCCAAAGCACATCCCTTACTCCTGATGAAAGGCGCCGTCTGCGCCTTGTCCCTCAGATCAAGAAGTTTGGTGAGGAAGATCTGGGTCTGAACGAGACAGAAAATTACCAGGCTGTCTATCTGAAGTCCGATAATCCACCCATCTATACCATTTCCGCATCCCCCAAGGACCGGCTTACCCGGGTGACATGGTGGTTCCCCATAGTGGGGAAAATGCCCTATTTGGGTTTCTTTGACCTTGAAAAGGCCAAGGCAGAAAAGGAAAAGCTCCTCAAGCAGGATCTGGATGTCATTATCGGACGGGCTGAGGCCTATAGCACCCTGGGCTGGTTTAAGGACCCCGTCACTTTGAACCTGATTAAAGGAACGGAACTGGAACTTGTGGAGACCATCATCCACGAAATGACACACACAACCCTGTACGTAAAGGGACAAGGAGAATTCAACGAGGGACTGGCCCTTTTGATTGGAAAAATGGGGGCATTGTCTTTTTTCGAAAAAAACTACGGACATGACCACCCCTTTACCCTGGAGGCCCGAAAATCTATTCAAGATGAAAGGATCTTTTCCCCTTTTTTGAAATCCGTCCTGGAAAGGCTGGAACAGTTGTACGATTCTTCCCTGACCTATTCAGATACCCTAAAAGAAAGAGAGAAGATCTTTGCAGGGTCTTTGAAGGATTTTCGTCATCTTGAGAAAAAATTGCAGACAGGGCGCTTCATTCCTTTTGGATCCAGAAAGCTGAACAACGCCTATCTCATGGCCATTGCTCTGTATCACCGCCATTTCAGCCTGTTTGAAGCCGTGTACCGGGAAAATGGCAGTGACGTCAGAAAGACCATTATTTTTCTTCAAGGCCTGTCCGACAATCAAGATGATCTTCTGGTGCAGATGCAGAAATGGCTGGAGGAACGGGGGGCAAGGACCTCCTGATGCGCCTGAAAAGAAAAATCCTGCTCACCCTTGGCACTGCCCTTTTCGTGATTCTGGGAACCCTTGCCGGAATCTTCTATTACTATTATACCCATCCTGATTCCATAAAACCCCTGGTTGAAAAGTCCATCTCTCAATCAACCGGCACCACCTGCACGATCAAAACCCTCGCCTACTCGCTCAAACCCTTGCATATTCGGGCCTCGGGTATCTCTTTCAAACCAGGCAAAGGCCTGCAGGGCGTGCATGCGAGGATTCCTGATATTTCGGCTGATATGGAACTGAAGGGTTCCATGGGGCGCAGGACCCTGGTGGTCAAACACCTTGAAATACAAGGGGCGTCCTTCCAGGTCCACGAGGAGGCCCGTATGCCGGGAACGGCATCCAGGATAGAAGGGGCCTCCCTCCTTGCGCGGTTTCTGCGGCGGGCGATCGGACTTCTTCTTTTTAGGGATATAGAATTCGGAGGGGCCCAACTGTCAGGCGGTGACATCAGTGTCAAGATTCCAAATCTCACGTTCAGGATGGAAAAGATAGTCGCTACCATAAACCGGGAACGGTTCATGGAATTGAGAGGTATTGCGCAGATGCATTACCCCTCCCGCGGACTGTCTCTCCGAATCCCGGAACTTGTTCTGCGAACCCACCGCATCGTCTCCCTTGTCAATCCCGAACTCAATGTCGCATTGACGGCAAAAAACGCCACACTGGTCTCCCCCTATGGAGAAATTCGTCAGGTCCATGCAGAGGCGAAAATAGGCTATTTCCATAATAAACAGCGTTTGGCCCTGGAACCCTTACGCCTGCGGTGGGAAGGACCGGACGCCAACCTCTCTTTCACTACCCGGACCCTCATCCATATCAAGGAGAGGATGATCGAAGCGCGCCACATGGACCTGGATTTTGAGGACGCCCTGGGTTTTAGGGGCTCTGCCAAGCTGGTTCTCGAGCCCCTGACGTCTTTAGACTGCGACATTTCGGAATTCCGCCTCATGCCCAAAAAACTCCTTGGTCTCATTCCCCTGGAGTTTAAAAAAGACATGCTCCCCCTGCCTCTTTCAGGACCGGTCCTGGTTCATGGAAATTTCAAAGCCAACAAGAAAGATGGGGAGTGGCTCCTGGACCCCGACCTTCGGATCACCCTGGATCAAAACCCCTTCGATTATCGGCACGATCAATTCCAAATACAGGGGGGCCTCACCGGCTTTGTTCAGGTCAGGGGACGCTCCCCTGAGCTGGGTGTTTCCCTTCACATGAAGGGAGAAGACATGGTTTTCTCGGGGAAGGACTTCAAGTCCCTTTTTTCAAATCTTGAAATCCGCTCCCGGAGTATTTTCAATCTTGCTGAAAAGACCTGCAGAACTTCAAGCCTCTCCCTGGCCCTGACTGATATTTTAAAGTTGGAGGGGGGGCTGCAATTGCAATACGGCCCTCTGTCCCATATTGCCTTCAAGTGCAGTGAAGGCAGCGTCTCGATGCAGAAAATACCGCCCCTTCTACCGGGTTACTTGCGAAGGGAAATCCTCCCCCTGAAAATGAAAGGCCTCGTTCGTTTCAATGGATTGATCGAGGGGGAACGGACCGGTATGGCATGGCGTTGGATCGGTGATTTGCATAGCCATTTTGTGCAAAATCCCCTCTTCTATGAAAAAGACGGGGTACAGGTGAAGGCCAAAGTCAGCGGAGACCTCCGCCTGAAGGGGCCCATCTTGAATCCGGATCTCACTGCAGAGTTGAAAATCGACCAGGCCATGCTTTCCGGAATTGGGATAAAAACCGATCCCTTTAAGGCCCACCTGTCTTTATCCGGTAAGGACGGTATTTTATTGCTTGATACCTGCGACCTTACCATACCGTCGCTCACGGCAAAGCTTGGTGAAAGGGAGGTTTCTGTTTCCGATATTCAGGTGCTGTGCCCTGGAGGTCAATATAATAGTTATGAGAAATCTTTCCATGCCTCAGAAGTCCGTGTAAACACACCCCTGTTTAAAAACCTCCTTCTCTCATTTACAAAGGACCGGGGCGGAATCGATCTTCAACTGAAGGGTGAGGAGATCGGTCTTCTGCCATCGGCCCGCTCCCTGGGGATACTCCCTGAAGGTTGGAGGGCAAGTGGCAAGGACCGCATGCAATGCCGTGTTTCCCAATCAGGGAAAGGGCCCTGGCGGTTACAGGCCGCACTGGAACTCCATGGGCTCAATTTTGAAAACCGGCAATCAAGCTGTATCGGTGAGCAGATCTCCCTGAACTCCAGGATCAAGGCTGAATTCGATTCCAAGGCCCGATCCCTTGCGGGCAAGATTTCCCTGGAATCGGGGAAAGGTGAGTTACTCCTTGATCGTTTCTACTTTGATCTCGGCCGAAACCCTTTCTCTTTTTCCCTGGAAGGTACGGGGGATGGCCTGAAAAGATCGGCCAAAGTGTCCCACGGGCTCGTGCAATTGAAGGATGTCCTGGCACTTCAGTTGCAGGGCGATATTCGAAAGGAACCAGAGATTTTTGTGGCGGGCTCACTGAAGCTTCTCCAAACGCCCTTGAAAAATGTCTTTGAGCACCTTGTCCTGGAACCCTTTCAACCCGAGCACCCCATATTGGGTTCGCTCCGGGTAGGAGGGACCCTTAGCGCGGATCTTGAAGTGGCGGGTTCCCTCAAGGGATGGACCGCTACCGGGTATTCCCATTGGCGGCAAGGGCGGATTTCCTCGGGAAAAGAAGGTATCATTCTGAAAGAAATCAATCTTGATCTTCCCATCTGGATTGAGAAACAAAGGTCGCGGAAGGACCAAAAGGCCCTTGAAGGCAGATTGCTTATCGGGGATGCGACCCTCCCCTTTATCCGGAACAAGACGCTTGAACTGCCCTTGACGGCCGAGGCCAATATGCTGGCCGTTCCCGGGGCCACAGTCCTCAGGACTGCAGGAGGAAATATCAAAGTGGGACCTGTCCTGGGGAAAAACCTTTATTCTTCAAAAAGATCTGTTCACACGAGTGTGGGACTGGACAACATCCGCGTAGCCCCCCTGCTCGCAAACATCTGGTCCCAGCCATTAGAGGGGATTGTAGACGGCAGACTCGATCCCATTGATATCATAGGCAACAGGTTGACCGGCAAAGGAAAGGTCAAGGCAGACATTTTTGACGGAAAGATCATCTTTTATGATGTTGGCATGCTCAACCCCTTTTCATCCGCTCCGGTTTATGAATTAAGCGCTGATTGGCAGGATCTGAATCTCGAAAAAATCACTTCCGGAACCGGTTTCGGTAAAATGGAAGGGATCATTCAGGGATATGTGAAGGGTCTCGAGATCGCCTACGGTCAACCCCAGAAATTCGACCTCTTCGTGGAAACCATCAAAAAGAAGGGGGTGGACCAGAAGATCAGTCAACTGGCGGTAAATAACATCGCGCAAGTTGCCGGTGGCCGGAATGCTGCTGCGGGGATGTCCGGAGGAATGGCCTTCTTCTTAAAAGACGTAGAATCCGCCTACAAAAAAATAGGAATCCGGGCCTCCCTCAGGAATGATCGGTTCAAAATCAACGGCACCATTCATGAAGAAGGAAAAGAGTACCTGATAAAAAGGCCTTGGCATTCGGGAGTAGACGTTATAAATTGGGAACCGGAAAACAGCATTCGTTTCAAGGACATGATGAAGAGGATTAAAAATGTAGAAATCTCCTCTGATCATGGACCCATGATTAGGTAGTAAAAGGAGGTTGCGCTCATGAGACTACGAAAGCCCGTCGGCGGTGTCATTGGATGTATGATTTTCGCCATTGTTGCCTGTGTGACCATCAATATCTACTTTCCGGCTGAAAAGGTGCAGTCCGTTGCAGAAGATATCGTCAATGAGGTTACCGGCAAGACCGGTGATGAGGGGGATACCGCACCCAAGGGTGACAAAAATTCCTTTCTGAGAGATACCCTCTTTGCCGCATTCGTCTCCACGGCCTGGGCCGCGGATGCGACCACGGTTTCCAACCCTACGATCCGCTCTCTCAAGCAGTCCATGGCATCCAAGTTCAGCAGAATGAGGCCCTACTACCAGAAAGGCGCCATCAAAGAAGGGAGTAACGGGTATGTGCAAATGGGCAACACCCAGGGCTTGGCTTTAAAAGACAAAAGGACCGTCAGGGGCCTCGTGGACGCCATGAACAGCGACAGGAAACGACTCTACGCGGAGGTGGCCAAGGCCATGAAAATAGACCCGAGCCAGATTTCCAAGATAGAGGCCATTTTTGCCAAGGAATGGCAGAAAGCTGTTCGTTGAAAATAATGAACTATGGAAAAAATCGCACCAGAGACCTACGACAAATACATCAAGGCCATTACCGACATCAGCCGCGCCATCACTTCGGACCTGTACCTCGAGGATATCCTGAAGCTCATCGTGATGGTGACGGCCAAGGTGACCGGGGTAGAAATCTGTTCTCTATGGCTCGTGGATGAAACCGATGGTGTTAAGAAGATCAGACTCAAGGCCACGCAAGCCATTGAACCCGACTATGTGAAGGATCGGTCCCTCAGCATGAATGAGGGGATCGTTGGCTATGTGGCGACTGAAAATCGGCCCCTTATCGTTGCGAATGTGCTCGAGGAACCACAATTTAAAGAAAAAGACATGGCCAAAAAACTGGGGCTGGTCTCCCTTCTGAGTGTCCCCCTGCAGATCAAAGAAAGCAAAGTCATCGGCGTACTCAACTGCTTTACCACCCAATCCCACGCCTTTCCGGAAACCGAGGTGAACCTCATTACTGCGGTTGCCAACCAGGCGGCCGTTGCCATCTTCAACACTGAACTGATGGTCAAATCAAAAGTGATTCAAGAGGAGCTGGAAACCCGCAAGCTGGTAGAGCGCGCAAAAGAAATCCTCATGCGCCGCCGCAAGATAGACGGCAGAGATGCCCATCGGTGGATACAGAAAAAGAGCATGGATTCCAGAAAATCCATGCGCCAGGTTGCTGAGGCCGTTCTCCTCTCTGAAGAACTCGAATAACATTAAAAACCGCACCGGAGAGCCCCGCCCTGTCGTAGATCCCGCTTTGCGGGGAAAGGCGGGAGTGGATGGTGCGATGTTTTTTGAGGGTGCGGAAGGCGTGCCGCGCGGTTTTTAAATGAAAACTTCTTGACAAGTTCCACAAGTACAGCTAAAAGTTATCGGTTAAATAAGTTTCAATAATTCGACACAAAGGGGTGTCGAACTTTTCACGAAAGACAAGGGCGTCTTTCCCTAATCACAGGGAGAGGCGCCCTTTCATTTTTCTGGAAACCACGAACCACCAAAGGAGGAGTAAAGTATGAGATTTTCAAAAAGCAATGATGTCCTTGGCACCACCAATCGCGGGAACCCGGCTGAATCCAGTCTGTGCACCCTGTGCAGGGCGGACTGCCAGGGAAAATGTGAAACCTGGCTTTCCAGCCTCGTAGGCCGAAAATTGCTCTACCCGAGAGACTTCGGCAAGGTCACGGCCGGGGCCAATAATACCACCCACGTGGGCGTGAACTACAATGCTCTCAGAATCCAGGGCTATGCCTACGGCGCCCATGGCCTGGCCAAGGGTTTAAGCAATGATCCGGATGATTGTATTTTTCCTAACGTGGATCTCACCACAGAGTTCGGTAACGAGATGAAAACGAAGATCCGCATCCCCCTCATGACGGGTGCTCTGGGTTCAACCTTTATCGCGGAAAAATACTGGGATTCTTTCGCCATAGGCGGTTCACTGGTGGGAATACCGGTCGTCATCGGCGAAAATGTTGTCGGGGTCGATCTCAAGTCAAAAATAGGGAAGGGTAAAACGAAAAAGGGCAAAATTAAAACCTCGCCTGAACTGGAGCGCAGGATCAATACCTACCTTCGCTATCATGACGGGTACGGGGCCATCATCGTCCAATTGAATGTTGAAGACACACGCAACGGCGTGGCGGAATTTGTTGCTGAAAAATACGGGAACAAATGCATCATCGAACTGAAATGGGGCCAGGGCGCCAAGGATATCGGCGGTGAAATCCAGGTGACCAGCCTCGACTATGCCCTCTTTCTCAAAAACCGGGGTTACGTGGTTGATCCTGATCCCACAAAGCGGGAGGTTCAAAAGGCCTTCAAAGAGGGGGCGATCAAATCCTTTGCACGGCACAGCCGTCTGGGCGGCACCAACCTGGACACCGCGGACATGGTACGGGAAGATTTCATGAAGTCCGTGGATTACCTGAGGAGCATTGGCTTCAAACGCATTTCATTGAAGACCGGTTCCTACGGAATGGAAGAGCTTGCCATGTCCATCAAGTTTGCCACCGACGCAAAACTGGATCTGCTGACCATTGACGGCTCCGGTGGCGGCACGGGCATGAGCCCATGGAACATGATGCAAAGCTGGGGTGTCCCATCCATTCTCCTCCACGCCAAGGCCCATGAGTATGCAAGTATCCTGGCCGCAAAGGGGCAAAAGGTGGTGGATATGTCCTTTGCCGGCGGTTTCGCCCTTGAAGACAGCATTTTTAAGGCCATTGCATTGGGGGCCCCCTACACGAAGCTGGTCTGCATGGGGCGGGCAATCATGATTCCCGGATACCTCGGCGCCAACATTGAGGGGGTTCTTCATCCCAAGAAAAAAGAAAAGCTCAGCGGGAACTGGGGTTCCCTGCCCAAGACCGTCAGCAATATCGGGAGCAAACCGGAAGACCTCTTTGCCTCCTACTTTGACGTCCAAAAGAAAGTGGGCAAGAACGAAATGAAAAACATTCCCTATGGCGCCATTGCATTTTGGACCCTGGCTGACAAGCTTGCCTGCGGTATGCAGCAACTCATGGCCGGTGCCCGCAAGTTTTCCCTGGACCAGATAACACGGGAAGACCTTTTCTCCGGCAATAGGGAGACAGCGGCAGAAACGGGGATTCCCCATGCAACCGACGTGAATGATGAGGGCGCCAAAAAGATCCTGAACGCCTAGCCCGGATTATTCATGAAGAGAAACAACCTTCCC
>JAFDIX010000053.1 GCA_019307805.1 Deltaproteobacteria bacterium
AGCGGGTGAGGAAAAGTCAATCAGGAAGTGCATCAGGTGTATCGGATGCCTGCAAAGGACCAGACGCGCACTTGGCCTTCGATGTGAAGTGAACAGGGAGGTAGGGCAGGAACGCTACAACCCCGCCAATTACAGAAACGCGGGGCCCTTCAAAAAGGAGTACTGCCTTCCCAAATAGTTTCGTTAGGCCACACTTGATAGGAAAAAACATTTTGTCCATGCTGCCGGAATTTTTTATGAGAGGATAGTTTATGAAAAAGAAAAAGAACAAACCCGCCCCAGCGTGTGGTTCCTGCGATTTGGAGCGAAACGATCGTATATGCATAAAGGAGGGCGGCCGCGCATCAAAAGGTTGTCCCACTCTGACCCATAAGGAAACCTTGGAGGAGGCGAACAGGGAGTATGCCTCTGAAGAGATTGCCGAGTTTGCCAGACAATCTTCCATCCAGGAAGCGGAAGGGTATGCAAACAGGCACCAGCGGCCCTATATCAGGCAGCCGAGCAAAACCCGTATTGTTGAGATTTGCGAATTTGCAAAAAAAATGGGCTACCGCCGGTTGGGGCTGGCCTTCTGCACAGGTCTCACCAGGGAAGGGGCTATTGTGGAGGAGATCCTGGAGCATAATGGGTTTGAAGTGGTTTCCGTGACCTGCAAGGCAGGAAGGACGCCAAAGGAGACGATCGGCGTCCAGGATCATGAAAAGGTTTATCAAGATACGGATGAGTCCATGTGCAGCCCCATATTCCAGGCCATGGTCCTAAACAGGGAAAAGGCGGAATTCAACATTGTGCTGGGCCTTTGCGTGGGCCATGATTCCCTCTTCTTTAAATATGCCGACGCCCCCACAACCGTGCTGGCCGCCAAGGACCGGGTCACTGGCCACAATCCCCTGGCGGCTATTTATCTTGCGGACTCCTATTTTACCAAAGTCAAGCACCCGGATGAGTAGCCGTCCGTCATCCAACAAGGGCGACCTTCACAGGAACCGGTTGGAGTACTTCTTTTAAATCCCCAGGAGCTGTGTCAGCCATTTTAAACCTCGATTTCTCCCCATGTTTCCTTGTCGAAGTCCTTGACAGTCAATAGCCTTTCCCCTATCCTCAACCATAGCAATCAAGATCAAAACGCCACCTGCCAACGCTGGAGGAACGGACCATGAAAATCAAGACCCTGATGATTCCGGACCCCATCATCATCACAGAGAAAGCCTCTGTTGAAGAGGCCATCGAAGTAATGAAATCCAACTCCATTCGTCATCTGCCCGTGGTGTCAAAAGAGTTCGTGCTCAAGGGTTTTGTGACCCTGGCGGACATGAAATCAGGGCTTATTCCAGCCATGGTGGCGGGTGTCTCTTTGGAGGATTTGATGGTCAAGGATCCCATTACCGTGGGCCCGGATGACGACATCGAAATTGCGGCCCAATTGTTTTACAAGCACAAAATCGGGGGCATGCCTGTAGTCCAAGAAAATAAGCTGGTGGGTATCATCACGGAATCCGACATACTGCGGGCCTTTATTGACATGATGGGCATCCTCACATCCAGCTCACGCATTGATGTGGCGATGGAGAAAAAACCGGGTCTCTTTAGAAAGGCACTGCAGATAATCATGGATCAGGGCGGGGATATCATCAATGTGGGCCTGGCGCCCCAGAGCACAAAAAAGAGGACCTATTACATTCGGCTCACGGCATGCAAAACAGGAGTCATCAAGACAGCCCTTGAAAAAGAAGGGTTTGAGGTTGTTAATGCCATGGACTAGCCGGAATGTAGCCGGTCATTGATCCCGGTACAATTATCTTTCCTTTTGAAATCATCCCTTAACAAGCACCACTTGCATTTCATTATCAAGGAGGCGAAGAATGGACGTGATCGAGGGGATACAGACCAGGCATAGCATCAGGGCGTTTAAAGATACCCCCATTCCGTCAGGGCGTTTAAAGATACCCCCATTCCGGAAGAAACCTTGCACAAGATCCTGAAGGCCGCCAGCCTCAGCCCTTCATACACCAACACCCAGCCCTGGGAAGTGGCTGTGGTCAGCGGAAAGAAGAAGGAGGGTCTGAGCGATCTCATTTACGATTTGGCCAGCAATAAGGCAGAGGGCCATCCGGACCTCCCAAGCCCCCAGGGTTGGGCACCGGAGCATGTGGCGCGTTCCGGAGAGCATGGGGCACGAAGACTGGCCGCCCTGGGTGTGCAGAGGGATGACGAATCTGGAAGGGAAAAGATGGCCCTCATGAACTATAGGTTTTATGGGGCCCCCTGCGCCATCTTTCTATTCATGGAGGGTTCATTGAATGAATGGTCGATTTTCGACATGGGGCTTTTTACCCAGAACCTGATTCTCGCCGCCCATTCCCTTGGCCTGGAAAGCTGCCTGCAGGCCTCCGTCCCCAAATATTCGCTGGAAATCAAACAGTTTCTGGGAATACCCGAGCACAAGAAGCTGATCATCTGCATTTCCCTGGGCTATGCTGATGCCGATGCCAAACTCAACACCTACCGGGCAATCAAGCAAGACCCCGAAGAGTTCACAAAGTGGTTTAGATAATCGTTTGTAATTGGCAATAAAAGTGTTAACCGATAGACATAGATTTTGTGTTGAAGCCCCTCCCATTTTGGGTAGGGTTTTTAATATATGAAGTTCTCGGGGGATAACCATGTCATACGCTTTTAAAGATCTCCACTGGTCAAAAGGAATAGAGGTAAAGGAATATCTCCTGCCAAACAGTCTTGCCGATGCGCTTGATAACCTTGAGAAGTACCAGGGCAGGGCTCAGGTCATAGCAGGGGGCACGGATGTGGTTCCCCAACTGCGTCACAGGGATTTGGAAGTTGATGCACTGGTGGATATTACCCGTTTGCCGGATATGGATCGCATTGAGGAGGAGGGTGACATGATTCAGTTGGGCGGTCTGGTCACCCACGCCCAGGTTGCTTCATCTCTTCTCATCCGGGAGAAGGGGGGCATCCTCGCAGAAGGGGCCCGGAGTCTGGGCTCCCCTCAGATTCGAAGCATTGCGACCGTGGCAGGCAATCTCATAAGCGCCCATCCGGCCGCAGACACCGCCATACCGCTTCTGGCCCTCAACGCTTCGGTGGTTGTCTCGTCGAAAGAAGGTTCCCGGGCCATCCCCCTGGCTGATTTGTTTTCGAATAATGGGGCGGCAACCCTTGACAGTCGTAAGGATATCTTAACGCATATTCGTTTCCCTTCGGTCCGGAAGGATCAGGGGGGGTGCCACCTCAGGTTGAGCAAACGCCGATCCATTACCATTGCAGTACTGATATTCGCTGCCGTAGTAAAAGTCGATAAGGTTGGTCAGGTCATCAAAGAGGCAACCGTTGCACTGGGCCCGGTAGCACCCAAACCCTTTCGGGCTGTGAAAACGGAAACCCTGCTCAAAGGGGCCTCCATAAATATGGATACCATTGAAAAGGCCGCAAACGCGGCTTTCGAGGAGTCTCAGCCTATTTCGGACGCTGTTTGGGGCTCTGAAGAGTACAAAAGGGAAATGGTCCGGGTATTGACCAGACGCGGTTTAAAAAAGGCTTTGGAAAGAGCCGGGACTCCTATTACGTAAGGGGATTGTTATGGGCAAAATTGAAATTCCGTTTAATCTCAATGGAAAAGACCTGTCCGTGGAGGTCTCCCCCGATACCTTGCTGGTTGATCTTCTCAGGGATCACCTGGGACTGACAGGGACAAAAGCCGGATGTCGCGAGGGAGAATGTGGTGCATGCACCGTGATTCTGGATGGAAACCCGGTGAACTCCTGCATTCTCCCGGCTATAAAAGTGATGGGGAAATCCGTAATCACCATTGAAGGCCTGGCCGGGGAGAATGGCGAACTGGATGTCATTCAGAAAAGCTTCGTGAACGAATTTGCCGTACAGTGCGGATTCTGCACCCCCGGCATGATCATGAATGGCAAGGCCCTCCTGGATAGAGAGCCAAATCCTGATGAGAAACAAATAAGAGACGCTATCTCCGGTGTGCTTTGCCGGTGCACAGGGTATTCTAAAATCGTTGAGGCGATCAAAAAGGCGAGTGTGAATGAAGCCGGATAACGAGGAGTGAAAGATGCCAGAAGAGCGTGATGAAAAGAAAAGGGTCAAGGTCTTAACAAAGGATAAAATTGATCTTAACCAGCTCCTCACGGTCCCTGCAGGGGCACTATCCGTTGCGGGCAAGTCGGTGGTAAGAACGGATGCCAGGGCCAAGGTAATGGGGGCCCTTGATTTTGGGGCTGACTATGCGCAGGAGGGTTTTTTGTTTGGAAAGATCCTCAGAAGCCCCCACCCCCACGCCCTGATCAAGGCAATCGATATCACGAAAGCCAAGGCATTGCCCGGCGTCGCTGCCGTCCTGACTGCCAAGGATGTCCCGGGAAGGAACGGTTTCGGTGCCATCATCCCTGATCAGCCCGTGATTTGCGGGGATAAGGTGCGTTATGTGGGAGACGGCGTTGCCCTGGTTGCCGCTGAGACCGAGGCGATTGCGCAACATGCCCTGGAGTTGATTCAGGTGGAATATGAATCCCTGGAGCCAGTGTTTGATCCCCGGGAAGCACTTAAGGAGGCCGCTCCGAAAATTCATGACGAAGGGAATCTTCTTTCCTTCAACAAACTTCGAAAAGGGGAGGTAGAAAAAGCCTTTCAAGATGCAGAGGTTATTTTGGAGAGAACCTATGAAGTCCCTTTTGTTGATCATGCCTATCTCGAACCGGATATCTCCATGGCCGTGCCCCAGGCCAATGGGACCATGCTTGTTGAGGGTCCCATGCAGGCACCTTTTACTGTGAGACGAAATATCAATGCAGTATTGGGAGTCCCCATTAACATGGTACGGGTCCGTCAGGTACCCATGGGAGGCGGATTCGGAGGAAAGGAAGACTCTCCTATTGACCTGGGTTGTCGTGCTGCTGTTCTGGCCCATCACTGCGGCCGCCCTGTGCGGATGTCATTGGAAAGAGAAGAGGTAATGCTGCAGACCTGCAAGCGCCATCCCATGATCATGGATGTCAAGATTGGGGCCAAGAAAGACGGCACCCTCTTGGCCTTTCAGGGTGTCATATACGATGAGCAGGGAGCCTATGCGGGCCTGGGACCTGTTTTACCTCCTGCGGGAGGATCTCATGTGCATTCCATGATCATGATGCCGGGCCCCTACGAGATCCCGAACGTGAAAGTGGATGCCTATCTTTGTTACACAAATCATCCCTATGGCGGGGCAATGCGAGGTTTTGGCGCCCCCCAGGTCCACGTTGCCCACGAGCAGGCTATGGATGAACTGGCAGAAGAGCTGGGAATGAACCCGTTTGAAATCCGCCGTAAAAACGGATTCAAGCTGGGCTCGGTGACGGCCACGGGACAGGTTTTGGATCAGAGCGTGGGCCTTATTGATACCCTGGAGGCATCTGCAAAGGCGTTTAACTGGGAACAAAAATGCGCTGAGACGGGTTACGTCGATGAGGAAGGCACCAAGAGACGTGGCGTGGGTGTCGGGATGGGCTGGTATCGCACCAGCATTGGAACCCATGGTGACGCTTGCGGTGTGAATATCCACGTGCATGAGGACGGATCGGTGCTGTTGTTCTCCGGGATTACGGAGATGGGGCAGGGGGCCTACACGGTGCTTCCCCAGATCTGCGCAGAGGAACTTGGCGTCCGGATGGAAGATATTCGGTACGTCCGGCCGGACACTGACATGGTACCCGAGTCGGGACCAACAGTGGGAAGCCGATCCACGACCCTGATGGGCAATGCCATTGTCCTGGCAGCCCGGCAGGTGAAGGAATCCATACTGGATGCCGCTGCTGAGATGCTCAATGTTCCTTCAGAAAGGCTGGAAGCCAAAGACCGGAAAATCTATGACCGAGAGAATCAAGACAGCTTCGTTTCCTTCAGGGAGGCGGCCTTTAAATGCATGGTCACCGGCAGACGTCTTATCGGCCAGGGTTGGTGGGCCCCACCGAAGCCCAGTCTGGACCCTGAAACAGGCCAGGGTGACCCCTATTTCGTGTACACCTATTCTACCCACATGGCAGAGGTCATCGTAGATGTGGAGACCGGTGAAGTGGAGATTACCGATTATGTCGCTGCTTTCGATATAGGAAAGGCCATAAATCCAAAGGCCGTTGAAGGGCAGATTGAGGGCGGTGTCGCCATGGGATTGGGATATGCCCTTATGGAGGAGGTTGTCGTCGAGAAAGGTGCTATTCAAAATCTGAGCCTCAGAAACTATCTCATTCCAACATCCCTCGATGTGCCTGATATTAAACCGATCATTCTGGAGGTCGAGAACAAGCACGGCCCCTACGGGGCTAAAGGCATAGGGGAGATGCCGAATATTCCGGCCACACCGGCCATAGTAAATGCCATCGCCAACGCATGCGGAGGGAGGGTGAGGTCTCTACCCGCAGATCCGGAGCGTGTATTCCGGGCTATTCAGGCAGCAGGCGGCCCACCTGAAAAGTAGTATCATTTCACCCGGAATGCTTTGGTTTCTGAATGAACACCGGATTAAAGTATAAATTAACTTGATTTTAGTAAAAAAAGGAGTAACATTAAGAGACATCATGGAAGCCCACCCTATAGGTGGGCTCCTTTTGTTCAGAGGGACTCGGTTTCATTGCGTAGAATGAAGGTGGTGAGACCGGGTGGACTTTGACATAGACGAGGGCGACCGAGGACCTGCAGCAAAAACGTTACTGGATTGTAATCCTCTGAAATACAGTAATCGAGGGCATCTTGTCGCGTTGAGACGAGGTGCCCTTTTATTTGATAGATTTTGGGTAAAATTTTATAGATAAAAAATGTGGGGGTGCTCATAGTAATGGTAAAAGCAACAGATGAAATGAAAGAAGACCTATCCTTGGCCACCGAAGAGGATGATTCGGCACTCGGTGATGACCAGGGCGTCCTTGATGACGAGAATCAGGACATCATTGAGGACGGCCAGAGCTTTATGGAACTATACGAAGAGAGCCTGACAAACGTCAGTGAAGGAAAGGTTGTCAAGGGTGAAATCGTACAAATCGATAAGGAGTTTGTGCTGGTAGATATCGGTTATAAATCGGAAGGGCAAATCCGTATCGCAGAGTTTATCAACCTGGAGGGCGAGCTGACTGCCAAAGTTAGCGATAAGGTAGATGTCCTTGTTGTACGGAAAGAGAATAAAGACGGACGCATTATTCTTTCAAAAGAAAAAGCCGCTCGGGTCAAGCTATGGGATGTGGTTGAGGAGGCCTACAAAAATGAAGGGACCATCAAGGGTAAAATCATTTCTCAAGTGAAAGGCGGACTTTCCGTTGATATCGGCCTGCAGGCATTCCTGCCCGGTTCCCAAGCCGGTTTGAGACCTGTCAGGGATCTGGGGACCCTCATTGGAACCGAGCATGAGTTCAGAATACTCAAGTATGAAAGGCGTCAGGGGAATATCGTTCTGTCTCGCAGGGCCGCCCTGGAAGAAGAAAGAAAGGCCCTTCGGGAAAAAACTTTTAAACTTCTGGAAAAGGATGCAGTTCTTGAAGGGATAGTCACAAATATTAAGGATTACGGGATATTTGTAGACCTGGGCGGAATCGACGGCCTGCTCCACATCACGGATATCGCCTGGCGCAGGATAGGTCATCCGTCGGAACTGTATCAGGTGGGTGATGACATAACGGTCAAGATTTTGAAATTTGACAAGGAGAAAGAGAGGGTGTCCCTCGGTCTCAAGCAATTGAGTCCTGATCCATGGACCGGCGTCGATGAGAAGTATCCTGTCGATAGCGTAGTCAAGGGCAGGGTTGCACGGTTGACTAATTTTGGGGCATTTGTGGAACTGGAGGAAGGCGTTGAAGGGCTGATTCATGTTTCTGAAATGTCTTGGACCGGCAATATCAGGCATCCCTCTCAGGTACTGAGCGCGGAAACCGATGTGGAAACCAAGGTTTTGAGTCTGGATGTTGCAAAAAAACGAATTTCATTGAGTATTAAGCAACTGGAGCCCAATCCCTGGGATCTCATTGCTGAAAATTATCCCATTGGAGCCATTATAGAAGGAAAGATAAAGAATATTACCGACTTTGGTCTTTTTATCGGCATTGATGAAGGCATTGATGGTCTTGTCCATATATCAGATATCTCCTGGACCGAAAAAATTAACAATCCTTCAGAGATCTACAATAAAGGGGATGAGGTTCGGACGGTTATCCTGGATATCGACAAGGAGAATGAGCGTTTTTCGTTGGGAATCAAACAACTTGAGCCTGATCCCTGGACAGCCGTTTCCGAAAAATATATACCCGGCACGCAGGTGAGCGGGATCGTGAAGAGTATTACCGATTTCGGCATCTTTGTAGAATTGGAGGTCGGAATAGAGGGACTGATTCACGTTTCCCAATTACCCAAGAACAATAAAGAGGGCAATCCGTTAACGGCTTTTCAGGTGAAGGATGAGATAAAGGCCGTGGTTGTAAATGTTTCTGCAGAGGACAAAAGAATCGGGCTGTCCATGCGAAAACTGGAGCAAAACGCAGAAAGAAACCTTCATAAAAATTATGTGCAAAACCAGGAACGCGCCACGTCAAATCTCGGAGAGCTCTTAAAAGAAAAGATAAAGAATTTTGAGCCCCAAGCGTAGCTGAAAACCGGAAATAGGAATAGGACACGCCATTAAGACCGGCTGACGGTTCCTATGTGCAAGGACCGTCTGGTGAAAATGATGAGTCCCCTTGTGATCAGATTCATTGTCGGTAGCCGGCGGGACAGATATATATGGTCTAGGAAAGACTGCCCCATCAAAGTCTCTTTAAATCCCAATTGACCCAATCCATTCCAACCGCACTCGTTTTTTCAAAACGTAATCAATGCGCCATCTTTATTTTTGCATTGACTTCCATTTGTCCCGGGAAGGATCAAAAATATTGATAAAACCCATTCATTTGGTATAAGGGTTTGGTAACGATGGCGGAATGGGGTGCCCGGTCCTAATGATGACAAGATCAAATGACACATTGAAGCGGCTTTTATTGCATGTCGGGTTGGCGATCGCACTGGGACTGTTCTTGTCGTGCAGTGACAAGGATGAGAATCCCGGGGTGCGCGCCCACGGCGTGGCCCCGCAAAAGCAGGCGAAACAGGTCAGAATTCAGTCAGTGAAGGCGGTGGCCTCGCAAAAGCATATAGAACAGGTCGGGACCCTTTGCGCACACCTCAAGGTGAAAGTGGTGAGTGAACTTGGAGGTACCATAGAGAAGCTCTCCTTTGAGCGGGGTGACAGGGTCAGGAAAGGACAAGTTCTCGCGGAAATCAGCACAAGCAGTATTAGGATAGAGGTGGCGCAGGCAAAGGCCACCGTAGCCGTAGCAGAGAGTCACAAGAAAAAGACCCAGAAAGGGAGCCGCCCCGAAGAGATCAGCATTGCGATGGCCCGGGTAGTGCAGGCAGAGGCAGCACTCCAGGAGGCGGAAAACAACTTCAGAAGAATTCAAAGCCTGCATGGCCGGAACGCCATTTCCAACAGCGACTTTGATACTGCAAAAAAGGGTGTGGACACAGCCCGCGCCAATCTGGATTCAACGGAACTGGAGTTGGAGTTGGCCAGAAAGGGCCCAAGAATCGAAGACAGGGAGGCTGCCAAAGCCAGCCTTCAGCAGGCCAGGGCTGCCCTGGCCCTGGCAAGAGATCGTCTTCGAAAGTCCATTCTCAGGTCACCATGTGATGGGATCGTAGCGTTTCGCACTCTGGAAGAAAGAGAAGTGGTAGGGCCGGGAACAACCATCACCCAGATCGTAGACAGGGAAAAAATGAAAATCAAGCTCTCCCTGGGTGAACGTTATGTGTCCATCCTTGAAAGGGAAAGGCGTTTTCCCTTTCTCATTGATGCTATCCCGGGGGAGGAATTTGAAGCGCGATTAACCTTTGTGTCGCCCACCGCAGACCCTTTCACCCATTCCTTTCCACTGGAGCTTTCAGTGGTAGATCCTGATCCGAAAATGGCAGACGGTATGACCGTTAGGGTTGCCTTTCCCCTTGTGAACCCAAGGAAGTCTGTCAAGGTCCCCTCTGCATGGCTTGCAGAAGAAAAGGGTGTTATCGGGTTATTTGTGGTCAAAGAGGGAAGGGCTGTATTCAGGAAGGTCGCCTTGGGTTCCTACTATGCCCACACAGTAGAAATCCTTTCCGGAGTGAGAGAAAATGAATTGGTGATCACGAATCCATCAGGCCTGAAAAGTGGAGACCAGGTGCAGTACGAGGGAGCTGCGCCTTCAATTCGTTGAATGTAAAGGAATCATTCAGTAGTCCTGCAAGAAAAAACAGCCTTTGCGACATGGCGCGCGGCACAAGGCTGACGGTCCAGGCGCTGTGAATCTTCCTTCGCCGCTTTTCCCTTCTGCCTTGTACCTTGTGCCTTTCAGCCATACCCTTAGTGCAATGGCTTTCTGTTTCTCATCGAAAATCTTGATCCAGCAACATAAGGTTGGGTTGGTCACGCATGTTTATCACAAAATTCGGTGTTGAAAGACCAGTTGTCGTTCGGATGGCCCTGATCCTCATTGTGGTTCTGGGCATATACTCCTATCGCGCCATGCCCCGATTTCTTGATCCGGATTTGACCATTGGCGAGGGCATTGCAGTGACCATTGCCCCGGGGTTTTCGCCCGAGGAGATGGAAAAGCTGGTCACCAACAAGATCGAGGAGGAACTCAAGGGCATCACTGAGATCAGGCGGCACGAATCCTACTCCTTTGAGGGCACCTCCAAGATCAATATCAGCTTTCAGACCCACTTGAATGAATATGAAATTGACCGGGGCATGCAGGAAGTTCGGAATGCCGTGGACCGGGTAGAGGACCTTCCTGAAGAGGCCAGGGTCCCCAGAGTGCTTGAAATTGATATTGCCCTTATTCCTGTCTGCCTGGTGGGGTTGTCAGGCGAATTCCCTCGCATGCAACTTCAGGATATAGCGAAGGATGTGGCGGAAATCATGGAGGACATCAAGGGGGTGTCTGAAGTCGATGTGCAAGGGGAGAGAGAGAACGAAATATGGGTTGAATTAAATCCCCGCCGTATGGCCGCGTACGGTATATCCACAATGGAGCTTGCCCAGGCAATTTCCAATCGTTCCAAGAATATGCCTGGGGGTACACTCGAAATGGGAGCCCATGAGACATCCATAAGGCTCGTGGGGGAACCCCCTCTGCCCCAGGAACTCTCCGAACTCGTTTTGAGAAGCGATGACGGCGGAACGATCTACCTGAGAGATGTTGCCAGGGTGACGCCAACCCTCGAAAAGGCCCGCACCCTGGTATATATTGACAAGAAAAATGCCCTTGTCCTGGCGGTCAAGCGCAAGAAAAATACCGACATGATTCAGATCGTGGATCAGGTCAAGCATTTGCTTGCAGGTGTTGAAAAGGAATACCCCGGCTTGAAAGCCACCCTCTACTTTGACCAGTCCCACGAAAGTAAAAAGAGAATCAAGGAACTGCAGATAAATGCCATGCTCGGGATTATTGCAGTCTTTATTATCCTCTGCCTTTCCATGGGAATTCGCAATGCCTTGTATGCATCCATAGGCATACCGGTCGCCTTCTTCCTTACTTTCATTTTCATGAATATTTTTGGTCTTTCCATAGACGGGGTGTCCCTTTTCGCCCTTATCCTGGTGTTGGGAATCCTGGTGGATGACGCCATCGTGGTCCTTGAAAACATCTTTCGTTATATAGAACAGGGACTTCCCCCTGTGGATGCGACTCTACAGGGGAGCAGGGAGGTGCTGGGACCGGTCCTTGCTTCTGTATCCACCAACATGGCCGCCTTTTTTCCGCTTCTATTCATGATCGGGGGCATCATTGGCCGATTTCTTCAAATCCTGCCCCAGGTAGTGCTTTTTGCCCTTGCGGCCTCTTTGTTTGAGGTCTTTTTTATGATGCCCTCCCATATCGTTGAGTTGACACCGAAAAAGGCAGCCAAGAAGGCAGCCTCTGGAAGGGGCCTCGATATTTTTCGACCCCTACGAAGGTTCTACTACCCCTGTCTGCGCGCTATTCTGAAACACAGGTACATTTCGGTGCTGGTGATCGTCCTGTCGACCGTGTTGGCATTTGTGCTCTATTTTCAAACCGACTTTGAAATGTTCCCCAAAAGTGATGCTTTCCCCCGCTTTAATATCCATTTTGATCTGCCCATAGGATCTACTCTGGATCGCACGAAAGAGACTTTGCTAACCCTCTCCGACCTTGTGAAGAAAAAGGTCGGTAGTGAACTGAAGGCACCCATCGCCATTGCCGGTAGGAAGGAAGTGAACTATGAGCCCCTTTTTGGATCTCATTATGGGATGTTGAGTGTG
>JAFDIX010000439.1 GCA_019307805.1 Deltaproteobacteria bacterium
ACACCTCTCGAATATCCTCAGACGTGAGCTTCAGGAGGATTGTCGATTGCTCCTTTTCAAGATCAATACTATCGGTCTCAGATAACACGTAACCCATAGATTTAACGAGTAAATAAATTATAGATTCTACATATTCCAGTAGAAACATCAACCTGATTTTCTTTCCACCAAAATACCAGAAAATTAAAAACCGCTTGACAATCTCCATTAAAAGAGCTATTATTGGTACTATTAAATATACCGCTAAAGGGGTCTATTGATATGCTTATTAAAATCCATGCCGAGCTGACGGCCAGTATCAGCGATATAAAGCGAAATCCGCAAGCTCTCATTGATAGTGCTCACGGTGAAACCATTGCATTGCTGAACCGTAACAAACCCACCGCATACATCGTACCGGCTAAAACCTATGAGATGTTAATGGATCTGGCAGAGGATATCGAGCTCGGTCGTATCATCGAGGAGCGTAAAAGCGAAAAAGAAGATGCCATTGAGATCGGTATTGATGAGTTATAAACTGAAATTCCTGCCCAGCGCCTTGAAAGAATGGCGCAAGCTATCCCCTGAGATAAAAGCTCTGTTTAAGAAGCAATTACAGCGAAGATTGGAAACGCCCCATATCGATTCCGCCAGGATAAGGGGATATCATAATTATTACAAAATAAAACTACGTAATGTCGGCTATCGCCTTGTATATGAGGCCGAAGATAACGAAATAACCGTATATGTAATCTGTGTGGGCCGCAGGGATACTATTTATAAAATTCTAAAAAAAAGACAAGGCATGAGAATGGGGTCACCCGTCGAATAATACCCAGATCTGTGGCTCTGGTGACCGTCTCCCTTCGTTTACTAACACCAAGCCTTTATTAGATTTTTTCCAGGCGTCAGGAGTCGGGAAAGACAAAGAGAGCCGTTGAAACCTTGAACCCACCCTAGCGTGACTTTATATCACGATGCAGGGTGGAAATATCCAATAATAGTTGTAATTTTCATTGGTTAGCAGGATTTGAAGTGTATACACCAACGCCTTTGAATTTTGGACGATTATTGTGGAAATCTTTAAGCTCTAACGCTTCCATAATTGCATTTTCCGCATCAGACATTTCTTCCAACTTATAGAGAGCATCCATCAAATCCCAAAAATGTTGACTGTCTATTTTGCTTAAGCTGCATCTAAGCAAGTATGCCAAGGAAGTTGTTTTTGCCCAACTAGACCAATTCCTTTTTAGACAATTGACACCCAACCATTATTTATATATACTTTTTACCCGAACTTATCACTCAAAAAATAAAAGGATTACAAAAGGAATGGTAACTACACAGGTTCACGGTTCACGGTTCACGGTTGGAGAGCGATAAAGACTGAATCCCGCCCTGGCGGGAAAGATATTGTGGCTTGGTAACCTGTCGAGAGCCGTTCAGGGCCGAAAGGCCTCCAGGTCGAACGAGCGGCACGAGAATTGACTCGGAAAATGTATTGTCTGACAAAAAAAACAGGGTTCCCGAAGGACTACGGGATAAAGAAACATATACAAGATGCTATCGGGTCATCAATGCATAATATTATGGCTATGGAGAAAAACGCAAAGCGACTAACCTTGAACCGTGAACCGTGAACCGGACAACCGGAATAGTAACAAGGAATGATACTATTCTATTGCACGTTCCACGTGTCATGTGTTCAGTAAGATGGCTCGTGGTTAAAGGTCAGACTGTTAAAGGAGGTACCGGAAAAAATGTCAATGCCGTCTTTCCGTAGTTTAACACAAAACCGGAATCTTAAAATCGGTGTGTACGTTGGGGAGTTCACCACCCCCGGGATCGGACAGATTATCAAATCCGCCGGCTGCGATTTTGCCATGGTGGACATGGAGCACAGTGGGTTCGGCTATGAGACGGTCAAGCAAGTCTTGCGCTACCTGCACGATGCCGGTGTAGCCAGCATGGTTCGGCCGCCATCCAAAGAATACCATCACATTGCACGCACCTGTGATGTTGGCGCCCAGGGCATCATGCCTCCCATGCTGGCCACAGCCAGGGAAGCCCGGCGTATCGTGAATTATATCAAGTACGTGCCCGAAGGCATACGAGGGGTGGCCCTCGGCATCGCACACGACGACTACCGGACCGGGCCGGTCCTTGAAAAGCTTTCGGCATGCAACGAGAAGACCTCTATGGTGGCGTTGATCGAAACGGTCGAGGGTGTGGAGAATGCCGAAGAAATTGCTGCTGTTAACGGCGTTGATTGCCTTTGGATCGGCCACTTCGACCTGACCTGTTCGCTTGGCATTCCGGGGCAATTTGACCATCCGGAATTCAACAGGGCGGTGGACCAAATCATTGCTGCCGCCAGGGCCCATCAAAAGGCCCTCGGCCGTTTGGTGACAACTATTGAAGAGGGGGCCAGGCTTTTTGCCGCCGGCTTTGATATGATCATCTACTCAACCGATATCGGTCTGCTCCAGACGGCGCTGTCTGCCGGAGTCCAAGGCCTGCGTTCCACATGCAACTGAATATTAGGTAAAAACAAATAGCAGAGGTTAAAGCATGGACAAGTTCCGAGTGGCACTCAGCAGCGATTTTCTAAAGCCGGACGGTACGCCCGCCTATCCTAGTTTCGATCTCTCACCCCTCGAGGAAAACCCGAATATCGAAACTGCCTATATCCCGGCAAAAACGGTGATAGATGCCTCTGACATTGCGGGGTTCGACGCCCTCATATTGCTTTCATCCCGTTTCGAACGCGATAGCTTCTCCCATGACGGGCGTCTTTGTCTCATTGCTCGCTTTGGGGTGGGTTATGATACGGTCGACGTGGAAGCGTGTTCTGATCATGCAGTCGCCTTGGTAATCACGCCGGACGGGGTGCGGCGACCGGTTGCAGTTTCTATCCTGACGCTAATGCTTGCCCTTTGCGGCAAGCTGATGCAGAAGGACCGACTCATCCGCCAGGGTCCCGAGGGATGGGCACAGAGAAGCGGACACATGGGCGCCGGCCTCGTGGGCAAAACCCTGGGGTCTATTGGGGTCGGGAATATAGGAGCCGAGATGTTCCGATTGGCTCAAGCCTTCGACATGGATTTTATTGCGCATGACCCCTATGTTGATCCCGAGGTCTCAAAATCCCTGGAGGTGCGGATGGTCGGGCTCCCTCACTTGTTTCGGGAGTCGGACATACTCGCAATCAATTGTCCTCTGAGCGAGGAGACTCACAACATGGTCAGCAGCGATCTCTTATCGCTCATGAAGCCAACCGCTTACCTGATCAATACGGCGAGAGGTCCCATTGTTGACCAGAAGGCGCTGACAGAGGCTCTGATCGCCGGCCACATTGCAGGCGCGGGACTTGACGTATTTTCCGAGGAACCCACGGCCGTGGATGATCCACTCATAAAGCTGGATAATGTCATCGTAACCCCCCACGCCCTGTGCTGGACTGATCAGTGTTTTGCCGGTATCGGTGCATCGGATGTCAAAGCCGTGTTGGAGGTGATGCATGGAGAAGAGCCTGCATACATTGTCAACCGGGAGATCCTGGAAAATGCGGTCTGGCGCCGGAAGCTCAACGCAAACCATTCAAAATTCGGTCCAGGCTAACCCGTTAAAAACAGGTCGCTCTATTTGCAAACCGAAGCACTAAGCTCATACCCCAAAGAAGGTTAGGAGGTGTAGCGATGCAAAAAGAGATTATTCCATTCGGCGGTGCTATGGGTATGAAGGTGGCATTCTCCAACGCCCTGGCTGTCGACTTACCAGAAATCAAGAGGTTTATATGG
>JAFDIX010000440.1 GCA_019307805.1 Deltaproteobacteria bacterium
TTAGGTGTTTGAGAAGTCAATATTATACGCTTCTGGTAAGCTTAAACAAACGGATGAAGGAGGATCACAGGATGGACAAATACGTATGCAATGTGTGCGGATATGTATATGACCCTGATGCCGGCGACCCGGATAATGGCGTGGCTCCCGGAACGGCCTTTGATGATGTGCCGGATGACTGGACCTGCCCTGTCTGCGGAGCAGGGAAATCCGATTTTGAGAAAGAGGAATAGGCGGACACACTCATTCCTCATTCGCCTCAAATCCCATACCCCTGAAATTGTCCTGCATTATTATCCCAACTGTTTCCCGGCTGGGTGGGGGCAAAGGGGACAACCGTTCTCCTGCACTCCTTTGAGTAGGCACCCCACTGTTTATATTGCCTTGCCTTGTCCGCATCAAAGCCGGCCTGCAGACCCTCTTTCCCGAATTCATCATAGAGCTTTCTCTTGTCCTCCTTGCCGAGACACTCATAGGCCCCGGAGATATCCTTGAAACGGGTCTCCGCCTTCTGGTTGCCGGGGTTCAGATCGGGATGCCATTTCCTGGCCAGCTTGCGGTAGGCCTTTTTTATGGCGTCCTGGGAAGCGTCTTTGGAAAGCCCCAGTATTTTATAAAGTGCAATGGTCACCAAGACCCGCATATCGGTTTTTGCCCTTACACCGTGGGGCTCACTGATATCCGAGATGAGGACATCTCCGGCTTTTGCGGGCAGGGTGGTATCCTCTCCCAGGAATTCCCCTTCACCCTCTATGACAACAATGCTGAGCTGACCTTCGATCTCATGGGAATGGATGGGGAGATCCTGCCCTGCCTTGAAATTGAAGTTCAGGATTTTAAAATAGGGGGAGTCATGAACAAGGTAATTCTGCATATGGAGTTCATTGAAATCGTTTTCTTCATACAGGTTGATTTTTTTCATTTACACACCTCCGTTCAGGGATTGAACCGACTGGTATACTACTGAAATAGCGATATTTTGACAATAAGAATCCCCACCCATCAATCATTTGATAGGGTGGGGATTCCTTATATTAAGTGATGATGATTATTATAGTTCGATTCCCAGCCGTTCCCACACAGATTCACCTTCCTTGATTTCTGCTGCTTTCAGATGAGGATAGGTGGTGATGAGAAAATATACCAGGGGCAGAACTCCTAAAACGATGATAATGGTGTCAGGGAGTGCGCGAAAGGTTCCCAGAAAGACAACGGCATCTCTCTCAAAGAAATCCGCACTCCTGGCCACCCACATACCATCTTTAAAGGAGGTCCAGGCCTGCATGGCCCCGACCGGCAGCAGGGTGACAAAGGCCATGAGAAACAGCCCGCCGTTGAGCCCCCAGAACGACAGTTTCAGGATTCCATCCTTCCAGTGGGCCTTGTCGACCAGGCCGCGCCAGGAGAACAGCAGCAGGGCGACGGAAAGCATACCGTAGGTCCCGAACATGGCCGTGTGGCCGTGGTGCATGGTCAGGTAGGTCCCGTGTTCATAAAAATTGATAATGGGAAGATTGATCAGAAACCCAAATATTCCGGCACCCAGAAAGTTCCAGAAGGAGGCGGCCACCAGAAAATACATGGGCCATTTGTAGCTGAACTGACGACCTTCCTTCTGGATCTCTTTGAATTCCATTAACCCGCGAACTACCAGCGTAATGAGCGGCACGGGCTCCATGGAAGAGAATATGGCTCCCCACCCGATCCAGAAAGAAGCGCCTCCGTACCAGTAATAGTGATGGGCGGTTCCAATGATACCGCTGATAAAGGTCAGGGCCGCGGTAAAATAGGCCACCCTCAAGGCGGCCTTGGCCGTAACCAGTCCCATGGCCACCATCAACAAAGCGATGACCGCAATACCGAAGAACTCAAAGATGCTTTCCACCCAGAGGTGAACCACAAACCAGCGCCAGTAGTCCGCCATGGTGAGGTGGGATCCCTGACCGTAAAAAAGCCCGAAGCCGTAAAAGGCCACCACCAGGACGGCGCTGAATACGTAGAACCAGATGAGAGCGCTGAATTCGTCCTTGTGTCTTTTTAGATGATTGCCGACGGCCCGGTACACGATCAAAAGCCAGAAGATCAGGCCGACGAACAGCAGGATCTGCCAGAGACGGCCCAGTTCAAGAAATTCCCATCCCTGATGGCCGAACCAGAACCACCATTCCCCCAGCAGTCCTTTGATCCCCAGAACCTCCCCCGTAAGGCTTCCCACGGCAACCAGCAGGACGGCGGCGAAAAGCAACTGGACGAGCAGGCCCTGTTTGGCCGGTTCTTTGCCCCCGATAATGGGCGCCAGGTAGATGGCCGACGCCATCCAGGTGGTGGCAATCCAGAAAACCATCAGCTGCAAATGCCAGGTTTTGGCCCAGCTGTAGGGAATGATTTTGGCCACCAGGGGAAGGAAAAAACTGCCCGGATGAATTGTGTAATGGGCCAACAATCCCCCGACGAGCGTCTGAACCAGGAACAATAAAATGACCACCACAAAAAATTTGGCGGCCTTAAACTGACTGGGGGTCAGGGGCATATCGATCATCTTTTCGGCCAGGGCCACACCTTTGGCTTCTCCGTACCATATGCCATAGCGATGTATCCAGTAGACAAACAGACCCAGGACCAGAAGTAAGGCCACGATACCGGCCATGGAGTAAAAGTAGGTTTGCGTGCTGGGAACATTACCCACCATCTTGTCCGGCGGCCAGTTGTTGGTGTAGGAGTAATCTTCTCCCGGGCGAAGCGTTGAGGCGACCCAGGCGGTCCAGAAGAAAAACCGGGAAATTTGTAGTCGCTGCTCCTGGGTACGGACGGTGTCAGGTAGAAAACCATAGCGCTGTTCGCCCTCCTTAAAAGTCTTTTCCCAGTGCTGTTTAACTCTTTTGAGACCTTCGACCTGGGCGGCGGTTAAAGTGAGGGTGTCTTTGGCCGCGTCATAGCGATTGGGTTTTATCTCGTGTTTGATTTTAACATCGATGATACCCTTTTGGATGTCATCGAGGGCGTTATAGGGTTTGCCGTAATCTTTTCGGCCGAGATAATCCCCTATGGACTCAGCCATAATGTGCAGGCTTGTTGCGGAGAATTCCGGTCCTCGCTGGGACCCATGACCCCAGACCGCACCATGATCCATGAGACCGTATCGTTGATAAACGTCCTGACCGGCGAGGATATCCGATTTCTGGAAGAGAACATTGCCGCTAGGGTCGACCACCTTACCCGGGTAGGGCGGCAACTCCTTCTTCATGGCGATACCGCCTCCCAACAGGACGGCCATACCCGCGATAAAACAAAGAATCGCTGCCCACTTCAGTGTTCTGAGAGACATACGTTACCTCCTCTGTTTCAGGTTATTTCCAGGGAAGAACTCCAGGCTTCCAGCCTATTTGTGAATTTCCTGTTGGATACCGGTACTGCAGATGAATTACTTTTTCGATCGAGCACCTGGTCCATGTAACAGCAGAAATTTGGCAGTTCCAGTAGGCGATTCAGATTTCGCGGGGTATTTCCGACAATACCAGAGTTTTTTTATTGTTCTATTAGAATAGAGTAATGTTCTACCTGACACATTGACTTAAGTCAAATAACACTATTTTTTTAAATGGGGTCCTTGGAAAAGTTTCTTGCGAACAATGTTGGATCAGAAACGGTGGTCCCTCCACTCACCAAAGACTATATATTCTTTGGGGAACAGGGATAAACGATCCCCCGGGCCGACAGATGAGTCCTTTGGAACAGATCTGTGGTTGACCATGGCCAGTTGTACCTTTTCGACAGGGATCTTGAGGCTCTCGATCACCTCCAGAATGGTGGTGGGACCTTGAAGGTCTATGCTGAGTTGATTGTGAGACGGGGGGGTCTTTTTTTTCCGCAGGGAACCAAATAGAAATACTTCCGTCATTGCTATCCCTCACAGAGGTTCGGGTCTTCATAGTCCTTTAATTCAACCTGCTGGGAATCTTCACCGCATACCGGGCACTTGGGGTTTTGAAGGAGCTTCATTTCCATGGTTTCCATGTCCAGGGCATCAATAAGCATCAGCCGACCAATAAGGGGCCTGCCGATTCCGAGGATCAGTTTGATGGCCTCGGTGGCCTGGATCGCCCCCACGATACCGGGCAATACCCCAAAGACCCCTGCCTCCTGGCATCTGGGAACGGATCCGGGAGGAGGCATTTCAGGTAAAAGACACCGGTAACAGGGCCCTTTGCCCGGGGAAAACACGGTCACCTGGCCTTCGAAACGAAAAGTTGTCCGTGCCGTCCATGATCAGGTCATAGTCGGAAATGATCTCCATAATATTCTTTGCGCTCAACCTCTGGTCATAGGCACGCACAGAGACGTCCGAATTTATGGATTCAATGGTTTCCCTGGCGGAAAAGACCTTCTCCTTGCCGATATTCCCGGTGGTATGAATGATTTGCCTCTGCAGATTATTCAACTCCACCCTGTCAAAATCCACGAGTCCCAGGGTCCCGATACCGGCCGCAGCCAAATAGAGTCCCACCGGGGATCCAAGCCCCCCCATACCCACAATCAGGATGCGCGATGCGAGAAGTTTTGACTGCCCCTCACCCCCCACATCGGGTAGTATGATGTGCCTGCTGTATCGCTGGATTTGCTCTTCAGTAAAGGGGAACATGATATTCCCTAGTCGTTCCCAAGTATTGACCCGTAGAAAATTGGGAGTCTGAAAAGTGGCTGCGTGAGGGTCTGTTTCAGCTTGGTCCCACGTTAACTTTTATTGCCCACCAGGGGAGACATCTTTCTCAAATTCTCCACAATGGGTGGAAATTCTTCCAGGAAAAAGGCAATTTCCTCCATGGTGTTATCGATTCCCAGGGAAAAGACCAGGGATCCCTGGGCCAAAACTGTGTCCAGGCCAATGGCCGCCAGGACATGGGAGACCTTGAGGGCTTGGGAAGAGCAGGTGGAACCGCTGGTACCGGCTATCCCCACCGAGTTGAGATGGATCAGGATGGACTCTCCCTCGATGAATTGAATGCTGAAACTGGCATGCCCGGGAAGTCTTTTGTCCGGGTGGCCC
>JAFDIX010000441.1 GCA_019307805.1 Deltaproteobacteria bacterium
CTGGAGTATTTCAGTTGGCTAAAACAGATTAGGTAAATGGAGAAATATTATGGGCAATTTGCCTCTTGAAGGATACAGAGTGATAGACTTTGGGTGGGCTGCTGCTGCACCTCGAGCAACTTGTCTTCTGGCAGACATGGGGGCTGAGGTTATTAAGGTGGAAACTCACAGACGTCTTGATCCTGTCAGGTTTGGTCCTGATAATACGGAGAGAGATCCGGAAAAGGATCCGCTTTTTCACAGTATCAATCGCAATAAACTGGGGATTCTTTTAGACCTTAAAAAACCTGAAGGCAATGAACTCATCAAGGATTTAATCGGGATAAGTGATGTAGTTGTAGAAAACTTTTCTCCTGGTGTAATGAAACGATTTTCCCTGGATTATGACGAATTAAAAAAGGTCAAATCAGATATTATTATGATTTCTTTCCCAGGTGTGGGCAGTGAAGGGCCTTTGTCAGATGTTGTTACTTATGGTCCCTCACTTGCAGCATTGGCCGGGTTGGACAATCTGATAGGGTATGAAGGCGAACGGGTCCTGGGAATGCAGCAGGCCTACGCTGATATCAATTCTTCTTTGTTTGGTGCGTTTGCTGTTCAAATTGCTTTATTTCATCGTGAAAAATACGGCAAAGGCCAAAGAATAGAAGTAGCCCAGATGGAGACGCTTCTCAGTACCATGCCTGAACCTATATTAGAGTTCAGTTTTAACAAGCGGATATTAAGCACTTTGGGTAATGTGAGCAATATTATGCCCGTACACAATAATTTTCCCTGTAAGGGAGAGGATAAATGGGTATCTATTGCCCTACTTACTGACGAGGAATGGGATGGTTTTTGCCGGGCGATCGGCAATCCTTCCTGGATCCAAAAGGAAGTTTTTGCAGATAACTATAAAAGATCGTTGAACCGTATAGAGTTGGACAAACTGATCGGAGAATGGACCAGAGAAAAAACACCTTACGAAGTGATGGAAATTCTTCAAAAAGAAGGTGTTGCCGCAGCTCCTTGTGCAGATACTGAAGACAGATTTTCAGACCCGCATTTTTCTGAACGCCAGAATATTGTTAATATTGAACACCCGGTTACGGGAGTGGATTTTGTTCCCAACGTTGTTTGTAATTTAAGCGAAACACCGGGTGAGATCAGACGCCCTGCACCCATGCTGGGAGAACATAATGAATATGTCTTTGGAGAACTTTTAGGGTTGTCCAAAGAAAAAATTGATCGATATGTTAAAGAAAAAATTCTTTATTAAAAATGATAAATACATCCTTAATAAAGATAACACTAAAAAAATTTCATATGCGAGGTCTTGATGCAGGTTGATACTGTGATAACAAATTGTTCAATTGTCAGACATGATGGAATCATAGATGCCGGGTTAGCTATTGAACAGGGGAAAGTAGTTGCCGTGGCAAAGGATTCCGAACTGCCTCCTGCCAAAAAAACCATAGACGGCAAGGGGAACTATGTTATCCCCGGGGTCGTAGATGCCCATGTTCATCTCCAGTATCCGCCGGGTGTCGATCCTGAAGCGAACATCAGAGCTGAAACAAAGGCCTGTGCCGCAGCCGGCTGCACTACATTGATACATTTACTGGCCCCTGCAGATAATATTAAAAAGCGGGCAAAAGATTTTGTCGAACTCTACGAAAAAAATGCCTATATGGACCTTGCCCTCAGCGCCCGGATTTATACAAGGGAGAACGTAAGCCAGATCAGTGAATTATATGATTATGGGATCAACAGTGTCAAACTACTGCTCCCCTACAAGGGTAGTGAAGCGGTCTGGAAAGGCAGGGTTGGCGGGATAGATGACGGCATCGTTTATCTCACTTTTAAAGAAGTCGCCCGGCTGGCCAGTCAGGGGCGTAATGTATTTGTCAGGGTACACTGTGAAAACGTGGAGATCTTTCTTGCGATGAAAAGCGAATTTATGGACAAGGGTAAAGAACCCGGCTCATGGAACGAGGTAAGATCCCGAGCCTGTGAACAGGAATCGATGCAAAAATGCCTCTATTTGGCTGGTATAACCGGATGCCCGATATATGTTGTACACATGACAATCAAGGAGGGCCTTTCACTTCTGGCCAAAGCCCGGGCCGAAGGCGTAAATGTGATGACGGAAACCTGTGTCCAATATTTAACACAGAATACGGATAATGTTGACCCGGTCCTTTCCAAGGTCAACCCGCCTATACGAGAATCCGAGGATAACGAAAAACTCTGGGAAGCACTTAGAAGCGGCAGTATCAGTGTTGTTGCCACGGATCACGCCCCGGTCCCAAAATCAATGAAACAAAATTTCTGGGATGCCACCGTCGGTATGCCTGGTTCGGAAACATTTCTACCCCTAATGCTCAGTGAGGGGGTGAACAAGGGAAGAATTTCCATTGAAAAACTGGTTGATGTCTGCTGCTACAGCCCGGCCGGCAAATTCGGTCTTACACCCCGAAAAGGTGTCCTCGATATCGGTGCTGATGCGGACTTGGTGTTAATTGATTTGGATAAAGAGGATATTGCCCCTGAAAATCCGGTTTATTCCAACAGTGATTTTTCAACCGTCGCCGGGAAAAAAATAAAGGGGTGGCCGGTCCTTACCATGCTGAGGGGAAAAATTATCGCCAAGGACGGGAAAATTTCAGGTGAAAGGGGATATGGCAGGTATGTACCGGGCCAATAGCCCGGACAGACCCTGTCAGTTTATATAACAAGGCATAATAAATGCGTTGGCTTATTAATAATGATAAACATGAGGAGATGATGATGAGTTCAGACACAATTACTTCAGAAACACTGATTTATGAAAAAAAAGATTATGCTGAGGGTTCTGTTGTTACTTTAACCTTGAATAAACCACACACCTTAAATGCGCTGAATATTGAATTCAGTCGTGAAATAGATGCAGCTTTGGATAAGGTTGAGCAGGATGATGATGTTAAGGCCCTTATTTTAAAAGGTTCAGGAAATGCTTTTTCAGCGGGTTATGACCTTGGACGCGTATATTTTGTTTATGGCGGCGGAACCGGAAAGCCTGAGGATAAAACGAGGCGGCCCAGCCAAAGGGCCAGACTAGCTTATGATAAATGGCGTGCGGAAAGCCTGCGGAGGATATTTCTATTTGATAAAATAACTATAGCGCAAGTGCACGGATACTGTATTGGTGGCGGTTTATACATGTCTCTTTGCTGTGATATGACAGTTTGCGCTGATGAATCCAAGATCGGGCACGCTGAGCAAAGACTCGGATTTTCTGGTGCCATGTATGTATTTCCAATTCTTGTTAGCCTGATTGGACATAAAAAAGCACGTGAAATGCTTCTGACAGGCAAGTTATACGATGGTAAAGAAGCTGAAAGAATTGGTCTGGTAAATCAGTCAGTACCAGAAGATCAGCTGGACGATGAAGTCAAAAAACTGGCCCAACTTCCAAGGGATGGTATAGCAATTGGAAAGTCTACAGCCCGACTGGCATATGATTCATTGGGACTGACTTCATCTTTTGGACAGGGTTACCTTGGGCATACCATGTTTACAAATACAAGATTTGAACCGGGAGAATACAATTTTATCAAGCGCAGGAGGGACGTGGGGCTTAAAGAGGCCATCAAGGAAAGGGACGCCCGATATAAAGATATTTTCTAGATGAGATCGAGCCTAAAACGACTTATACCCAAGGCTCGGCAAACCAGGTAGATTGCCAGAAATTTACGAATCCGGAATCAAAGGCATGAGCCATAAAGTCAGAGATTGAAGTCAAATCATTAGGAGGAGCTTCATGGAAACTTTTGAATATATCAACCCCAAACGTCTGGATGATGTTATTGACGCATTGAATACCTATGATAATCCCTTTTTACTCGCCGGAGGAACAGATCTTTTAGTGGGGATGAAATACAATTCCATTAAGCCCGACTGCGTCATAGACATCAAAGAGATCCCCGGGATGAGTACATTTGAATCGGATTCCCAATGGCGGTTTGGGGCCTTGACAACCATCAGGGAGGTAGAGCTCTCAGAACAGCTCAAAACAACAATGCCCTTTTTGAACCAGACGGCAACAGCGCTTGGTTCCGTCCAGATTCGAAACAGGGCCACCATAGGCGGGAACCTGTGCAATGCTAATCCCTGTTCAAATTTCGGGGCAATGTTTCTGGCCATGGATGCAAGACTCATCATTGTTTCAAAAAACGGTGAACGACAAATGGCATTGACTGATTTTTTCAAAGGTCCCGGTCAGACAGCCTTGAAAAAAGGAGAGATTTTGACCCAGATCATACTCCCTGAAAATGCTGCCAACGCCAAAGGAGTATTTTTAAAACATACTGCCGGCAAGTCCAATGACCTGGGGCTGGTGAATATTGCAATTACGCTGCACAAAGATGCCAATACCAATGCGTGCAAAAAAATAGCCATTGCCATGGGCGCGGTGGCCCCGACACCCATGCGGGCAAAACAGGCAGAGGCGATCCTGACAGATAAAACACTGACGCCGGAATTGATTGAAAAAGCTGCACGGCAGGCTTCAAAGGAAGCCAAGCCCATTTCCGATTTCAGGGCTTCGGCAGACTATAGAAGAAACCTGATTACGGCAATGGTTGCGAAGGGAATCCATACACTGATTAAGGATTCGTAATGTGCAGGGGGCGTAAATCGAACTCAATGACTGCAAATAAAGGGGGACTGCGAACATGGTAAAAAAATATCCAATCCGGGTCAATGTGAATGGTGATGATTATGACGCACTGGTTGATCCGAGAAAAACACTGCTTCAATTTTTGCGGGAAGACCTCGACTTAACCGGCACCAAGGAAGGGTGTGATGAAGGCGACTGCGGGGCCTGTTCCGTTATCTTCAATAATAAGGTCGTCAGCTCCTGCCTGGTTTTGGCTGTGGAAGCGGATAATGCCGTCATCGAGACCATTGAAGGCGTACAAAAGGGAGAAGAACTGCACCCTGTCCAGCAGGCGTTTGTGGATTCCGGTGCGATCCAGTGCGGGTTTTGTACGCCGGGGATGGTGATCACAACAAAGGCCATGTTAGAGGAAATGCCGGATCCTTCAACCGAGGAGGTCAAGGAGTATCTGTCCGGGAATATGTGCCGGTGCACCGGTTATGTTAAAATCCTCGATGCTGTTGAAAACGCCAAAGAAATACTGAAAAATGGAAAGTAAGGGGGCATAAAAAATGGATAATTACTCGGTGGTGGGCAAACGCGTTAAAAACAAGGACGCCGTGGCCAAGGTTACGGGAAAGGCTGTTTTTACAGCGGATATAAAGTTAAAAGGGATGCTCTTCGGCCGGGTATTGCGGTCTAAGGTGGCCCATGCAAAAATCCTCAACATTGATGTTTCAAAAGCGCTGGAACTTAAAGGCGTAAAGGCGGTTGTCACCTGTAAGGATACCCCCCTGATAAAATACAGCATTCACCCCCTGATGGCTGATAAACTTGCCTTTGAAGATATGAAAGTCAGGCATGTCGGCGATGAAATCGCCGCTGTGGCAGCCGTGGATGAAGAAACCGCCGCCAAAGCCATATCTTTGATCAAGGTGGATTTGGAAGAGGTTGAGGGCGTATTTGATCCTGTCGAAGCGATGAAAGACGGTGCGCCCCAGATTCATGACCATGTTGAAAATAATATTTCGAAACAGTTTACAATGGATTGCGGTGATGTTGAGCAAGGGTTTGCACAATCAGATTTTATCATGGAAAAGACATTTACGACCCAGGCCCAGGCCCATTGCAGTATTGAAACCCATGTCTGTGTCGCTGAATACAGCCCCGACCACCAGGTCACGGTGTGGGTCAATACCCAGGCACCCCACCCGTTGAAACACCGGATCTCTCAGGTCCTTTCCATACCGCCTGATAAAATTCGTGTTATTCCACCCTTTATCGGCGGCGCTTTTGGCGGCAAAATTGATCTGGACACCACCCACGTGGCCTGTGTGCTGTTATCCCGGAAAACCAGCAGACCGGTTAAAATTGTCAACACCCGGGAAGATCAGTTCACGGCAACCCGCATACGGCACCCCACCATCTGCAAATTAAAATTCGGATTCAACCGTGACGGAACCATTGTTGCCAAACAGGCAAAAGCCATTATCGATAATGGTGCTTACAACAGTCACGGGCCATCGGTGATGGGGTACCATAATGTTATGTTTTCAAGCCTTTACCGCGTGGACAATATATTCTATGAAGGATCTCTTGTATATACGAATAAAAACTATGGCGGGGCATGCCGGGGCTACGGCGACCCCCAGGCAACATTTGCCCAGGAAACAATGATGGATATGATTGCCGAAAAACTTGAGATGGACCCCATAGAATTAAGATTGATAAATGCGAACCGTCCGGATGAAAAAACTGCCAATGCCGTACAAATAACAAGTTGCGGTTTGAGTGAGACCCTTGAAGCAGCTAAAAAAGCCTCCAACTGGTCCGAAAAAATGAAGACAAAAAAGAAATATCGCGGTCTTGGTGTTGCATCCATGATCTATACCGGCGGCGGCAGCAGGGGGTCCGGTTTTAATTATTCCGGGGCCACTATAAAAATGGATGCCGCCGGAACCATTTTTCTACACACCGGCGCGACCGATATCGGCCAGGGATCAAATACTACGCTTACCATGATCGCAGCCGAAACACTAGGAATGGAACCCGAACAGATCCGGCTGATCGCATCTGATACAGATGCAACATTACCCTGCATGGGTACATTTGGTTCAAGGGTGACCTTCTGTGCCGGGAATGCTGTGGCCCAGGCCACCCTTGCCCTTAGGGAAAAAATGATGGCTCAGGCTGCCAATATATTAGCGGTGCCGGTGAACCAGCTTACGATGAAAGACCGCAGTGTGTTCGTTTCTGAAGAGGCTGACAAAACTGTCTCTTTTACACAAATTGGTGCCGTATCTTATGCCCAGAACCAGGAAGTGCTGACAGGGTCCGGATATTATGACGGTCCAGAGGTGGACCCGGATTTTGACCCGAAAAGCTACTATGCCTATCCGGGGCCTGCCATGACTTTTGCCACACACCTGGCCGAAGTGGAGGTCGATCCGGAGACCGG